>CAZMYK010000022.1:0-17296 GCA_964570435.1 uncultured Saprospiraceae bacterium
ACCTACATGTGAATTACGTTTGTAATAGTTCTGATGGTAGGCTTCGGCTGGGTAGAATATGCTTGCTTCTTTGATTTCTGTGACAATAGGCTCATCCCAGATCTTCGTTGCAATCTCTTTAGCGGACTTCTCGGCTTCCTGTTGTTGCTCAATCGAATGGTAGTAAATCCCTGATCTATATTGCGTTCCAACATCATTTCCCTGTCTATTTAGGGTAGTAGGATCATGCGTGGTCCAGAATATTTCTAGCAGCTCTTCGAAGCTGATTATTTCTGGATTGAAGCCAACTTCAATGGCCTCTGTATGACCAGTTGTACCAGTGCAAACTTCGCGATAAGTAGGATTCTTTACCTTACCATCAATGTAGCCCGAGGTAACTGTTTCTACACCAATTATATCTTGGAAAACAGCCTCTGTACACCAGAAACATCCTCCTGCAAGGGTAGCTTTTTGCATTTAATTTTTTTTATGAAACAGTCGAACTTAGTAGAAGTTCATTTCTTCCTTTGCTTCTAAGTTAGAATACTTTTTTGCTTCCTCGCTGTTCATAGATAGTCACGAACGTCGATCAACTTGAATCCGCCCTTGATTGCTGCCTTAATTCCGGCTGCGCCGTCTTCGAAGACGATACATTCTTCTGGCCTAAGGCCGAAGTGATTAGCACTTCTGAGAAAAGTCTCAGGGTGTGGCTTCGGGTGTTCCACTTCGCTAGCAGTCACAATAATGTCAAAAAGATCTACTGCATTTATATCTTCTAGCGACTTCATTGCGCCACTGCGAGTGGAACCTGTTCCAACTGCTAATGGCAACCTTCCATGGTACTCTCTAGCGATCTTGAGTATGGGCTTAATAGCCTTGATTTTTCCATGCTTAAGTTTGAGTTTTCTATAATTTTCAAATTTTAGATTCTTGACCACTTCAGTGTCCACATCCCAACCATGCTCTTTAGAAAGAATTTCTGCGACCTTGACAGTAGGCGTGCCTGAGTGCGCAAGTATCATTTCTTTGGTTACTGGTATACCGAGCTGGCTGCCAACTTGTTCCCAAGCTTCAAGATGTAGCGGGATCGTATTTGCAAGCGTTCCATCAAGGTCAAAGATCAAGGCCTTAATATCTGGGGTAATTTGTTTTTTGATTTCAATCATTCTGGAAAGATAGATCCTTTATCTATTTTGAAGAGCGCTTCTTATATTATTAAATCATTAAATCCACAATTTGCGATAACCGGATATCCTTCCCCTACAATTGCATGTCTCTCAAGTTCTCGACTCGATTTCGATCCAGGAAGTCATCCACAGTTTCAAAGTGTTCTAGGACTCTTTTGTCTTTGAACTCAAAGACCTTGCTCGCCAATCCTCGTAAGAAATCTCTATCGTGAGATACCAAGATTAGCGTGCCGTTGAATTCCTGAAGTGCTTCCTTGAGGACGTCTTTGGAACGAATGTCTAAGTGGTTGGTGGGCTCATCAAGGATCAAAACGTTGACAGGTTCCAAGAGTAATTTGACCATTGCTAATCTCGTACGCTCACCACCAGATAGAACACTGACCTTCTTATCGATGTCTTCACCACTGAACATAAACCGGCCTAAGATATTCTTTACCTGGGTCCTTACATCCCCCTTTGCTACTTCGTCAACAGTCTGGAATACTGTAAGCTCGGGGTCTAGTAAGGAGGCTTGATTTTGTGCAAAATATCCAACTTCTGCATTGTGGCCTAGTCCACATTTTCCCTCGAATTCAATTTCTCCCATGATGGCCTTGATCATGGTGGACTTACCCTCGCCGTTCCTCCCAACAAAGGAAACCTTTTCACCCCTTTCGATGGATATAGATGCCCCTTGAAAGACCACATGCTCACCATATTTTTTGCTGAGATCTTTAGCACTTACAGGGTAGTCGCCTGACCGGGGGGCAGGAGGAAATCTAAGCCTAAGCGATGAACTATCCACCTCATCCACCTCGATAATTTCTAGTTTTTCGAGCATCCTTTCCACAGAAGAAACTTGGTTGGTTTTTGAGTAAGTACCCTTGAACCGTTCGATGAAGCGTTCCTGTTCAGCAATAAATTTCTGTTGCTCCTTATAAGCCTTGAGTTGTTGCTCCCTTCTTTCTTGTCTTAGCTGCAAGTAGTGAGAATAATTGGCCTTGTAATCGTAGATCCGTCCCATAGTGACTTCAATGGTCCTATTGGTAATGTTATCTATAAATGCACGATCATGTGAGATAACGATGACTGCCTTTGCCTTCTCTACCAAAAACCTTTCTAGCCATAGTACAGATTCGATATCGATATGATTCGTGGGCTCATCCATCAAAATCAAGTCAGGTTGCTGGAGGAGTATTTTCGCGAGTTCAATCCTCATCCGCCAGCCGCCGCTGAATTCGCTCGTCTGCCGGTGAAAGTCTCCTCTTTGAAAGCCTAGACCAAGGAGGGCCTTCTCCACCTCCTTATCGTAGTTGACTTCTTCTAAAGAGTAAAATTTTTCACCCAAATCTGATGACTTTTCGATCAATTTCATGTAGTCTTCTGAATCGTAGTCAGTCCTCGTAGCCAACTGCTTGTTGAGTTCTTCTAGTTCCGTCTTCATCTGAAAGAAGGCACCAAAGGCCTTCATGGCTTCTTGGAAGACTGTTGCGTCGTCCTCCGTGAGTAGGTGCTGAGGGAGGTAGGCAATTACGGTGCCCTTAGGAGCATTTACCCTTCCTCTTGTTGCCTTTTGCACCCCTGCAATAATTTTCATCATTGTAGATTTTCCAGCTCCGTTCTTTCCCATCAGGGCAATCTTGTCATTTTCATTTACGACGAAATTTACATCCTTAAATAGGGTCTGGCCACTAAATTCTACTGCAATGTTGTCTACTGAAATCATCTTTGTCACCTTTGAAGCGGCAAAAGTATGAAAATCCATTCAGTCGATGATAAGTATCGGCTAATTCCTTCAGCTGACTAGGACTTTCAGATCACTTAGCCCGACCTTGAATAGATAGATCGCAAAAGTAGGGACATACTTGTCTTGCTGCTAGCTATGCAAGTATTAACATCCTTACTCAACTACTTCGAATGAAAAAGGCACCCTAGATCCTTCGGGAGGTCGGCCTGTATCAAAGTAGATGCTTTGACCTTGGTGCAAGACAGTAATCGTAAAGGTACCAAGGTCATCGGCAGCGAGGACAACTTCTAAGTGTCCAGAATAGTTACCAGGAGGTAGGTTAAGGCCGTAGCTTCGCAATCCACCTTTTGGATTATTGCCCAGAAAACCTTGGCCATCTATCGATAATCCAAAAATGTCATCTTTTGCATCCCCAGAGTCGTAGACGATGACTGTTACATTATAACCTGGCAAGCCTTGAACAGGTATTTCATCAATCTGTCCATCACCGTCATTGTCTTTTCCATCTCCGTCCACTTCACTTGCCGTTCCTCCATTATCAATAAAGTCAGGGTCTGTTCCAGCAGGTTGAATGGTCTGCCCTTCTTGTTCCACAATTTCAGGATCGCAACCATTTTCAATTAAAGTCGACTTAAGACCTGATATTCGTTTTTTTAGAGCCTTGAACTTTCCTAACTCGTTCACAACGAATGAATTGCTAAATCCGGCAGCAGCCATTTCTTCAGCAAAATTCGGACACTTACTTGTTGTGCTAAAGAATGATATTTGAGAAAAATAAATGCCTCGTAGCTGTCCTTCGATTTGTAACATCCTTTCTAGTAGGCTATTCACGGAATAGTAGGAAAAGCTCACCATTTTGTTTTCACAAGGAATGGCCGCCCTGTCATTTATCTCCTTATTGAACTTCCTAATATATCCATTTACTTTTTGTTCCAAGCCTCGATATTCGCTTAATAGGGGATCTATTCTCGATTGCACCTCATCGAATTTGACACAATCTTCTTCCAATTCCTCCTCCAGCTCATCCAGTGCTTCACCAAGAGGGATACATTCCCCCTTGTCATTGCAGACCTCGCCTTTCTCACAACCGCAGTCTGGAGGTAGTTCTGCTTTTACACACTTACCACCTTTATTTCTGCTATACCCTGCAATACAATCGCAATCTAGCTTATCCTCATACCATGTCTCATTTTCTCTTAGGCAAGATGTGGTATTACCACCAGGATCATTCCCCTGGACTTTCTCCACACATCGACCATTGGCATTTCTCGTGAATCCAGAGATGCAAACGCAATCTAATTTGTCCTTATCCCAGGTCTCGTTATCCTTGAGGCAGGTAACGATATTGCCATCAGGATCATTCCCCTGGACTTTCTCTACACATTTGCCATTGGCATTTCTCGTGTATCCTGGAATGCAGACGCAGTCTAATTTATCCTTATCCCATGTCTCATTGTCCTTGAGGCAGGCTTTACTATTGCCACTTGCTTCTCGAGTTCCGTCCCTTTTCACACATATGCCCATGTCATTCTTAGCATACCCATCTATACACCTACAGATAGCCAAGTCCGCAAACCACTCTTCATTATCACCTGTACATCTCCTTTCTTTTATCACGGTAACCGAGGTACTTGTGCTAAAATCCTTATAGTTAGCATTTACCGTGAATGTACCTGCCCTCCTAGAACTGAAGGGATTGATAATTAAGGTCTCGCTGGTAACATCCTTTGCTGTTCCATCAGGATCTATGAGACTTACTCTGAAGTTTAATTTTTCACCTACCTTGATTTCTGCATTCTCTGGCTTAATCGATAATGTCCAATCATATATACTTGTGCCAGAGGAAACACCAAGTAGGTCGTCGCAATTCTCATCAATGTTATTATCGTCAATCTCCTCCGCACCTGGATTAATTGCGGCATTCTGGTCATCACAGTCAACTGAGGAGTTATAGCCATCTCCATCTTTGTCAATCATCTGCGCGATGCCGTCGCAGTCCTCATCAATATCATTGTTAGGAATCTCTTTTGCACCTGGATGGATTTGATCATTTTCATCCTCGCAATCAATCTTTGCAGTGTACCCATCTCCATCCTTGTCCTCGTTTTCGCTTTTATTTTGATTACCACCAAATGGCATCTTGAAGTTTATTTCATATGAGCTCTTATTGGTGTTGATGATTTTTTCACTTTTCACGGAGATTCCGCTAGCTGTAGAAGTAAAATTTGCCATATAATCTTGGCCTGCGTTAAGCAGCAAGTAAAATTCGTATTGGCCGTTTGTCTTGGTGAATGATTTATCACAATTCGTCGAAGGGAATAAAAGTTGGAGGTCCTTAGATTCTATTCTAGCATCACTTACTGCATTATTTTTCTCATCAGTCACCTTCCCGTAGATGTAGACAGGTACATTACCTGCCAATTTATTACGAATTCTATTGAGGTCAAAAAATACATCACTATCATAGTTAATGTATCGTTGCTCTATGAAAGCATTGGTAATTTCATCTATACGGTAAGCAAATATTGCAATATCGCTGTAGTCAAAATCGCCGTGATTGACCATTAACTTGGCAAGATTCTCGAATTCCATCTCGTCCATAAAGAAGGCTTCCACACTAGCTTTATCGCAGGATTGGATACCGCTAAATTTCTTGAGGAGGTCCTTGATTTCATTCAACCTAGAGCGAATTACGGTTTCCTGAAAGTACTTGAAGCCAACTCCTTTGTTGTAACAGTCTTTGATGAAATTGATGTCCGTAGCCTTGTCAGCATGGCCATTGCTTCTAAGCCATTGAATGATTGCGTAAATGTCTGCCTGTCCTTTATGTCTTGCGGTATTTCTACCATCTACCCACTGGTCATTGATATGGAAGAAAACTTCTGCAGAATTTCCGCCGTACCTATAGTAAATGTCTTTGTAGACGCCCTTGAGATTCATAGGGCAGATCAGCTTATCTGGATGTCTCTGGGCAAAACTCATTTTCTTTTCTGAATTGAAAAAATTATGGCTTCCTGTCCCAATGCAGTACTGATCTCTATTCTCTTCTATTAGTGCACCAACTGATTTAGCTGCCTTTAAGAGTTCGGTCCCAACCTGAAATAAACTTTTTACGATGGACCCAACGATGGGGATCTTCCCTCCGTAAGCTTCTCCGAACGAAAAGAGTTTTTCAATCTTAGTGGTGGGATCTTTTTCTGAACTCATCTGAACGATGGCCTTGATGATTTCAAGGGGTTCTTTTACTTCATCATAGGTTGTCGACAAGACAGCTTCAAGATCTCCAAGGGACTGAATGAACTTTCCCTTGATTCCAGCACTATTCAGCGCGTTTTCAATCTTACTTTCGATGTGCGGGTCGTCTTTCGGAAAATCTCCAATCTTTCCTACTGCGTCAAGAATCTTATTGGTTTGTGCAACAGCATCTTGGAGTAGGCTATTTAAACTGCTTGCCATCTCAAGGTTTTCCTTGCCAATTGCCGCTTTGACCTCGTTAGAAATTTTACTTTCTATCATGGAACTGATTCTACCTAGCACTTGATCTCCAGGAGAATAATCAGGATCACTCTTGAAACGGTCATAGGTTTCATATATGCTTTTAAAGTATCCACTAGCACCAGGATCGATACCGTAACTTTCGAACGGTTCCAACATTTCTTTGACATATAATTGATCAAGGACAAATCCCTCACCTGCCTTCAAGGCCTCATCAATTTTGCCACTTATCCTTTCGTTGATCGCGTGAGACATCTGGCTTGTTAGCTGATTAGCATCGATGGTCACCCCTTGTGCGGTAAGACCAGCCTGAGTTACAGAAATGGCGATTATTCCTAGTATTAATACTCTTAGCTTTTTCATAGTTAATTAAATCTATATCTCGCCCCTAGTCTGGCTGTGAATCTTCTGTTTTGTTCTATAGGGTCCCTGCTGATCGAGGACGTTATATCTGTATCGATAACATAGGCATCCAGTCTAAAGAAGAGATCAACATTCCTAATGATGGAGGTAGAGAGTGTGGAATTTACCTGAAAAGTAGTCGGGTGCCTTTCATTTACATCTCCATAAGAAAGCTCACCGGTGAAGGCATCTTGACTAAATTGCTGACTATATACGAATCCATAATCGTACGCTGTGACAAGGGAGAGCATGATCTGAAATGGAAGTCTTATATTACCTTCTGCATAGCCTCCGAGCCTGTAGAAATTGCCATCCTGCCTGAATTCAAATCCTTCCGCATTGATCAAGGCATGTGCGCTGATACTTGGCCCGATACTAAATCCTTTAATCCGAATTCCAGTCCGAAGATTTAAATCAAGGATGTTGATTAAGGGTTCAGATGAATAATAGAAGCGGTTAAAAGTTGAAAAATTGTAAAATAATCTTCCCCTGTTGCCAAAACTGAATTGCAAGTCAGCAAAATTTAGATTGGTCTGGAAGGGGTAGTAGTTGACTCTAATTCCCGTATTAAAAAAGGAAGATCTCTTACCTGACCAGCTCTTGCTAATTCTGGAATCGACTTGTAGGAAATTAAAATTTTGCTTGTTGATAAATGTCTTGGAGCTAAAGGCCAAGTACCTAGAACTACTTTTTTCTCCCTTTGACCTGTTGTTTCTGATTCCAATCATAAGTCGATCAGTATCTCTTAAGCCGAGGTTTGCAAATGCATATCTCTGGTAATTAAAAAAGTACTGATTTGATGATCGTTGTTTCTTGATGGTATACCTAGCTTCAGGGTAGAGAAATATGAAATTTCTTCTTTCTTCTTGTCCCTGCTGTGCATTTGCTCTGATCGTTATATCAAAATTTTTGGTGCTGTTAATAATGGTTCTAGAGTTAACATTTACGCTATGGTTGGTAAAATTGATCCCATCGAAATCGGTGTAATTATTGGCATTCAGCGCATAGGCGTATCGAAGTGTGGTCTTTCGATTCAATTTTTGGTTGGCCCCTAAATTAAAGCCGATTCTGTTAAATTTGTTAAACGTATTTAGCTTGTCATTGTACTTAGAATAGTTGATTCCTGTGTTCCACTTGATCTTCTTCCACTTGCTGCTGTAGTTGGCTCCGACCTCTGCATTAGAATACGGCGTTTGAACTATTTCATTGCTGTGACTAGCATAGACTTGTGCACTTGAATTTTGATTAATCCGATATTCAAGGTCGATCAAGAAGTCGCTAATGAGTCCACTATGATTCGTTTCTGAAAGCTCGTTTCTCAGCTGAGAAAAGTCAGAAGATCCAACTTGCAATTCTGCAAGCAGACTTAGCTTATTAAGCAGGTCAGCATAGTTCACATTGTTCGCCTCTGGAAGGATATAAATGGCATATGCAGATTCCGCTAGTGTTTTGTACTTATTAATAGCTGCATTTATTTGCTTGAGCATGGTTAAGTCTGCTTCAGTGGTTTTTCTACTATTTCTGATTCGCACGGACTTCTTTTCTGCCTCTTCAGCAATGATCCTTAATTCTTCGATGATGTACTTAGCCAATGCTAATTCATCATTCTTAATATTCATAGTCCCAAGTCTGCCTATTTTCTTCTCGCGAGTTTTGTTAAATCGTTGAATGCAATCTTCTTGTATCCATGCTTCTCTGCCATCGGGAATCCTAACTTGAAGCCAATCTTCATCCTCCTGGAGTAGGAGAAATTCGTCATTTATGTTAGGCTGATAAATGGGTAGGTCGGTGTCAAATTGATTTTCTAGCAATGAACAATTGCTTGAGATAATCCTCAAGTAGGTGCTTACATTTACTTGACTTCCAAAATTATTTTCATTTGAGTTCTTTGCTATTTGCAAAAGAAGGGTAGTGTTTTTTTGGATCTGCGTTTTGAGAACATTTAGTTCTTGGATCGATTTGGAATAGGTAGAATCTATGTCCTTCGATAAGCAAAAAAGAAAGGAAAAAGCAAAGATCAAAGTTAGGGCTACGCAGCGGAAGTTATCTAGGCTTGACTTATTGAAATTCATCTTGGTTTTCTTTGATCTTTGTAGTGAATAAGTTCTTGAACACATGTTCTTATAAGACCTATTCATTTCTATGATCCAATTAATGCCAAGAATTCACTTTACTGCTACGATTTTTTCTGATTATACTTAATATTCTGAGGTGACTTAAGGCGGATTCTGAGTATTCTTGACAGCTGGATCCAAGACGATGACGGTTGAATTCCGTCATTGCCTTGCGAGAATCAAAGTGAAATTTTAGTTAGTGGTAGAAATTAGATTTATTAAAATACGACTAGTTTTTCAATATATGAGCGATTGTCACCACTTAAGAAGATGGTATATATTCCAGCAGGAAGATCGTGAATACTTATGAAGCCTTCCTTTATCGCACCAAACTTCAAGATTCGTCCATTGAAATCGAAAATTTGGTAGTCTTTTATTTCCGTAAGAAATCTATCATGGATAAAAATTTCATTCCTCGCAGGATTCGGAAAGATGACTTGCTCCTTACTTTCGATAGGAATATCCGCAATACCTGAAGCTATATCAAAGGCTAAAAATTGATCATTAAAGGTAAATATGATCGATTCATCGATGCCCCTTCCATTTTCGAATTCTAGATAGATGGAATTTTGTAGGTTTTCTGTAAGGGGAGTAAGTTCTATTTCTAAAACATGTTCCTCGCCCGATTCTAAGACTAAATCTTCCAATTGACTTTCGAGCACATTCAGCTCGCAATTTTCATTGGGTGCAAGTTGTATATTAAACGCCTCAGAGGTCAGCGGTCCCAGATTACGAATTGTAATTTTGGCTGGAAAGGCGCTCATCAGGAAAGAATCAGGGTAGGTCACATTTGTAATCGAAAGCAATGGCGGAAAATCTCCACTAATGTTGTCAAGGAAAAAACTACCTACTAGATCTGGAAAGGTTTCTAAATAAGCCTTGATAGGATCTATTTCATTGATGATTTGTTCTTCGATGGTATCATTTTCAAGATCTGTAAGGTGTGCTATAAAATTGACATCTAGTGTCATTTTCTGCGCCAAAACTCTTCTAAATTCCTCTTCTATTTGCAGAAATTCTTCATCAGGCTGTCCATTTAACAAGATCTCTGAACCCATGTTCGATATTACTGAATACAAGGCATCGAATGTCGGTTCAAAAGTTGCAGCATAGAACTTCAAAAAGTCACTATAATTACTTGCAGCTTGGACCTGATCTCCAGTAGAAAAGGCGTTTTGGATGTTTTCTAGAAGCATCAACTTGGTTTCAAAATCAAGATCAGAAATCAATCCATCCAGAAATGCCTGATCATATTGGCCCGACTCAAATGGTGGATTGAGCATGAATTGTCCTGTGATTTGATTGAGTTCTGAAGGAAGGGAACTTAATCGATAACCATAGGAAAGAAAGTTGACCCCATTCAAAGTTATGACTCCTGCCTTCATTCCTTTTGCTAGTGTCCTTAAGCCGAGTCCAAGAGCTGAACCAGTACCTAGGGTCGCTATTTGAACCGCCAAACCAGAATTGTCTAGGATATCTGCAAAGTTACCTACGTCTTCTCCAAAACCTCCTATGAGTTCAGCATTTTGTACGGCTTGTGCATTTTTACTTTCTGTTGTAGTCCTCAGCTGATTGCTTATACTTACTATATCTGGAAAGATATTGTCTATTTTCTCATGACTTGTAGCCAGCCCATTTACTTGGCCCTGAGTAGCACTAGAAACGTAATAACCTTCGATTATTTGCTGAGCCATGGCATTGTAAACTACATCTACAAAAGTGGACTCCACTAATCCTCCCGC
Organism: uncultured Saprospiraceae bacterium; assembly: GCA_964570435.1. Classification (GTDB taxonomy): domain Bacteria; phylum Bacteroidota; class Bacteroidia; order Chitinophagales; family Saprospiraceae; genus Portibacter. The sequence goes on from CAZMYK010000022.1 coordinate 10,646, forward strand.
TCCGAAAATCGATGCTTCGAAAACAACTTGGGCTCTCTTTATTGCCTTTGCCAAATCCTTTGTATCCTTATTATTCTCTAGGGATGCAAGTTTGGGGTTCACATAATATTTCTTGCTTAATGAATATAGAAATTTGATGATGGATGTGATTGTTTCATTCGCCGCTTCGAGCTGCTTATCAGCAAGTTGAGCAGCTGATGAATTATTGAAACCTGTTTTTAATTTGAACAGCTCCTTTATTAATTTGACTAGCCCCAAAGTTGTTTCAACAAAGGCTTTGGACATTCCGGCAGACATGGCTATCCCATCATCAAAGTATAAATTGACCATATGAAGCCCAAAACCAAGCCTTTTCATCGCTTCAACAACAGATTCATGTTCCTCACTTATCTTTGAAAAAAGGGTGATTGGCATTTTAATAGCATCTATATTATAGCCATTCAAGCTGTAATCCAGACTAAGAGTACCACCGGCGTATTCTGCCTTCGCCATTTTATTAGCCAATTGCTTCTGCAGGCTCAGAATGGTATCTAACAATCGATCGGGATATTCTATTCTGAAGGTATCCTGACTCAGCATTTCTAGCGTTATATTGTCATACTTCATCGTCAATGCAGGATTGGCTCCCATATATGCTTCAAGCTGATAATTTGCAGTTGAATCCAATTGATTCAATGTCACTGCAACTAACCCTGCTTCATCCGAAGTCAATTCTACTTCCTTCTCACCATCCTTATAAAAATCGAGATTTAAGCCTTCTAGTTCTTGGATGCTATGATTCCCATTAAAAGTATTGAGTATCACGTCAAAAACTTGAATCTCCCCAATCGTATCTAGACATGTGCTGTCCACTTCCATTAGCGAATTGCAGCCCGGCGCATTGTTAATGAAGCCTATGCTATTTTCCTCAGGATCATGAGCACGGTATGCACAAAATGCACGACAGTCGGCAAGCATTGGATTAAGTGTAGCTGCTGTGTGGGTAGAGAATTTAAGATTATCGAATCCTTCGATGGAAAAAAGCTTTGCATTTTCGCGAAACAGAATCCCTTGCATCAATACAGAATCCAAAGAAGAAAAAGCGTCAAAAGTTTCTAGACCTGTGTTCCAAATATAGATTCCTCCTACTTTTCTTAATTGCAAAAAATGTGGAATAAACTCTAGATTTGTAGCATTAACAATAGTAAAATTATAATCCACTTTTTCTAAAGACTCGAAACCTTGAATTTCTCTAATTCCATTATTTGTAATGGTCACACTGGCGGCATACTCCAAACTGGTGAATCCACTTATTTCCTCAAGCTTTGGATTAATGTCTATTGACATTCCATTTCTCAATGTCTGAAGACTCTGAAAAGAAGGAATGGCAGTCAAGTTTGGATTTTGACCAATTCTAAGTGCCTCACCGCTTTTGAAGTTAGAGAATCCAGTTATCGTCATTAATTTATCATTCTGTTGTATGTTAAGATCATCAAAATTGCCTTCACCACCTATAAATCCTTCAAACCCAGAAATAGTCCGTAAATTTTCATTTCGATAAATTTGAACATAGCCCTCGATTTGTACATTTGAAGGCATACCCACTTGTTGCAATAGTGAATTGTCGAATATCCTGACAAATTCAACTTTGCTGGAGATATTCTCAAAATTAGGTAGTATTGCTGCTTGGGTGTTTTGTATGGATATTGCTTTAACTGATGTGAGGTTATTAAGTGCACTAAGATCCATTATATTATCGGACTCCCTGATCGCCAAATACTCAACATTTGTAAGGTTTTCCAGCCCCCATAAGTCTGCCAAATTATCCGCATCTCTTATATCAAGATTTCCACCTATGGATGTTATGCTTGATAGTGCATTTAAGTTATTTACATCTCCAAGGATTTCAACATCACCAGGAATTGATGAACAATTAGGATAGTTTTTTGGAAAAGAATCTACTTCGGCTTGAGTATAAATGTAAAGATTACCTGGACATTGGCTGTGCAGAACTGAGCAAGAAAACAATAAAAGAACAATGATTTTTAGGGCCTTAGCAAATTTCAATTTTTCCATGATTCTAATGGTCTAGGTGATCAAATACTAACTTCTAATATCATGATCCAAAAAACCTTCACTTTTCACTCTTTAATGGATATTTTTTACTTTACAAGTGAAATATTTTTTTAGTGAGCGATAAGGACCAAATTCATGCCTACAAGAAATCTAAAAATCTTCAAGTTCTAGAAAAACTTTTCCTTGCGTATCAGCCATATTTATTTAGGCAATGCATTAGCATTCTTAAGCATGCTCAGGATAGTGAAGATGCCTGCGTGGAAATTTTCTTAATCTTAAAAGACAAACTTTTGGTTCATGAAGTGGAGCATTTCCCTTCATGGTTGTTCACGGTTACACGCAATCATTGTCTTAAGAAACTGCGTTCCAAAAGCAAGATGATCTTTGAATCTGAAGAAAATATTTCAGATCAAAGTGAAATTTTTGAAAATGAGGATCATATTGATGAATACTTGGAAAAGCTTCCGGAAGCGATTGATCAATTAGAGGAAAGTCAAAAGAAATGTATCGTTTTGTTTTTTCTCCATGGAAAAAGCTATAAAGAAATCGAGCAATCAGAAGGCTATCCTTTCAAAAAAATAAAAAGTAGCATTCAACACGGAAAGAAAAACTTGCTCAAAATAATGACAAAGAATGAAGCATAATCCATTCGAAAAATACGATAAGCCTTCGGAATATCTGCTTCCAGGAGAGGAAGAGGCAGAAGCCTTGGAGAGGGTTAGTTCAAGAATTTCTGCTACTCAGCAGGTCGGTCCTATCATTCCTTTCAAGTGGATGATAGGAATTGCAGCTTCAATATTAATGGCTGCAATCATTTTTCTACTGCAGCCCAAGGACTCGATCCAAATCGCGGAAAGGCATTTCGAAGCGTATAAGAATTACAAGGAAGAAGCCACTAGAGGAAGTCTAGACATCAGTGAGGCTTATAAGCACTATGAAAATGAAGACTTTGCAAGTGCAATAGCGTCCTTCGAATTGCAAGACAAGCTTTCAGGCCTAGATGCGCTCTATTACGCTGTTTCTTTGCAAGGAATGGGAGAATGGCTGAAAGCAGGAGATATATTAGAACGTGATGGAGAGAATATTCCAGAGCAACACCAAGATGCCTTAGATTATCACTTGGCCTTAAGTTACGTTGCTCTAAATTCCAAGGATAAGGCGAGGTCACTAATAGAGCAGGTAATTGCAGTCAATGATTCTCAATTTCTTCCCAAGCTTACCAAGCTCAAGAAGCATCTCGACTAGCCCTTAGTTTCCAAAAACCAAATATTAAGAAAAACACCAATACTGGAATCAGAAACTTCCAGATAGCTACCTTCTCTTCCCAATGTACTTCATTTCCATAGTAGATAAAGGGAGCCCAATAGATGGGATGTCGTTCTGGTTTTACTGCATTTTGGAGGTAGTCTAGCTTTGCCAGTTGCAAAGATCTAATGCTTCCGTTTCCATCCCTTAGATATTGGTAGTACTTGTCAAATAAGATTGCTGAACTTTCATCGTTGCTCTTCCACAATGAAGCAACAACATTGGGCGACCCCGCGAATGTGAACCCATAAGCGGGGCTAATAAGTGCCTCTGCACTCGCCTCACCAAGCGCACTTTCACATCCGCTTAAAACCACTAGAGCAGTAGCGGTTTTTTCCTCTGCGATTTCACTTAGGAAGAGACTGTCTAGATCATTATTCATCAAAAGAAAAGTACTATCTATCCTCTCACTTGCTGTGATATGACCGGCAAAATGCATATGGTCTGCTGCTCTGTATGCGCTTTTAAATACCTCTTTGTTGGCATTCTGACCTTCCAAAAGTTTTCCGCCGATGTGCTTGATGCCATTCTTTACTTCCTCGGAATTAAATTTCAGCGCTAAATTTTTATATGAAGGTGCTACAAATAACGAAGACTTGAATAACCTCGATTGCTTCCTGGTTTCAATATTCAAACTGGCAGAATATGCATATGAGATCCTATACTCTTTGAATAAATAGGCAAATTGATATTTCTCCGCTTTACTTTCCTTTGCTGAATTGATAAGGATCGAAAAAGGCAAATTGATAAGAGAGCTATGTGGTGAAATTTTTAAGTGCTCAGATACAAAATGGGGCTCGAAGTTTCGTAGTAGGAGATCGTACAAAGACTGCGAATGAGCTACGAAGTCGTAGTTCTTTAGCTGAAGAGAAGTTAGGAGTTGAGTCTTTTCAGTGTCCAAGGTCTTGTTTAGTCGCCCTGAATCATCTAATATGATGGTATCACTATTTACCAACATACTAGCAAATTCTCCGTCAGACTTAAAGAAATAGATGATCCAATCTTCACCTAAGGCACTACACTGCCTTTGTAATGCATCTAAGTTACTCACCTGATCGCCATAAAGTCTTTGATAGTATTCTGGACTTTGGTTCTTAAGCTTATCCAATAATAAGGTTAAACGCAAATCGGAAGTTTCAGACACCTTTGAGGTAGCGGACAGGCCCATCGCGTTCTTGAGGCTATCGATTTCTCTTGCCACACTGCTTGCAGCAATTTCATTTGATCTTTTTGAAAATGAGTAGTTTTCAAGCAGTTCCCAATTCTTAATTTTTTCCGTATTCATGAAAATCAGATCCAGAATTTCTCGTGCGGGCTTGATCTTATATGCCTCCAAGAGCGTCCTATTAAAAAAAACATATCCTCTCTTAGACTCTGCTTTCAAAGTAATGCGAGAGTTGACATTGATAATATCAGGCCGAAGGCTCCCGGAGATAAGGTCAAAGGTTTGAAAAACACGCCTTGATTCGTCGAGCAATAAAGTATCCTGAGAATGTCTATACTCATTAAGAAGCGCCGAACCAAGATTGGTTAATACCTTCATTGCGCCCGGTTTGTCTTGCTTTCTGATAGACCTCAAAATCTCAAGATAATTTTCCTGGTTTGCCCCTGTATACCGTGCAAAAATATGTGCCTTGTACAGCCCTATGCAATCCTGTGCCCGATCACTACCATGCAAGTAGACTCCAAAGTTATTGTAAAGGTCAGCACTAGCTAAGTGATTTTTTCCAAGATGCTTTTCGGCTGTGTTAATATAGGATTCGTAAGTCTTTACAATGTCGTCCCTAGAATAATTTTCTTTGTTAGATTGCTTCACGCTTGCAAGGACGGTTAGCAGCTTGATGTACCTAGGATCTGACTTGATGTTTTCCTCGCCGATGCAATCCAAGGCCGATTGTATGTAGTCCTCCGCTTTCTGAAAATCAAGTAGATTTCGATAGGCAAGACCTAAATTGTTATTGATTGTATACATCTGATCACTACATTGATCATAATGTTTACGGTTGCTTTCTAGTGCTTCGAGAAGAAATGGAAGTGCTGCCTTATTATCACCTAGGTAGTAATAGGACATACCTACATTGTTCTGCAAGGTTCCCATGTAAGGGTGGTCTTTACCAAGATGGTGCGAAAAAATTTCCAGTGCTCTCTTCTTATAGGGTAGGGCTGAACCTTCATCTCCTTTTCGTCCCATTAGAACGCCAAGGTTGTTAAAACTGTAACCTATTTCTTGTTCCAGACTGTTTTCTGGAAACAGTGAAATCGCTTGTATGAAATGATCTATAGCCTCGTCAGCTTTACCACTCTGATTAAGGTATTCCCCCAAGCTATTTATTGCAAATGCAAGATTTACGGTATCTCTGTCTTTCCTTTCTTGCAAGACCTTAATGGCCTTATTCCAAATACTGACCTTTTGTCTTTTGGGAAACAGAGCCATTTCTTTCTTCGCCAGATTGATCACAGAACTTGCACTTATTTTTTCCTCTTGGTGGTTCAGCTTAAGTAGGATTTCCTCCACAAGAGCTGAATCTGTATTCGAAGAAAAATTTGAAAGGTAAGTTGTCATCACCGAGTCAGGGATTTGATCCATTTGAATAATGGCTTGACTCAGAGAGTCGAGATATTCTTTAGACTGGGCACCTGCTTTTGTTGATAAAAAAAGAATGCTGAAGAAGACTACTATGGTTTTTAGATCTTGCAAGGCTCGGGTATTTCTTAAATATATCACTAATTTGAGATTATTTTGTGAGATTTAGCAAAATCCACAGTCAACGAGTCTGGTCATATTAGATCGAACGAAGCTGGTCCGAATCAGAATTTAAGAGCAATTAATTTCGTACCTATGATCTATTAAGGCTTTGAATATCAACAGAGGAAAAATATATCGCTTTTAAGCACTTTCTAATTAATAAACCCTACCTAAACAGATGGAGCAAAAAGAAGATCCAGATAATTCAATAAAGAAAGAGCAACCTAACAATCCCCTCCATGGGGTTAAGTTGCTCGAAATGCTGGAGTACTTGATAGCTGAAAAAGGTTGGGACGAGCTAGGGAGGTTAACTGGGATTCGCGCATTTAGCGATAGGCCCACAGTGAAATCCTGTTTGAAGATGCTGAGAAAGAATGATTGGGCTAGGGTGAAAATCGAGGACCTGTATTCGAAGTCTTTTGCTAGGGTGAAGAAGGGACCTAGCAAAAAGTAGGATGAATTTTTAGTCAAATGCAAAGGATTATTGAGAAGTAGGGCTTACTTCATTTATTCTCTCATCTCATCTTCTTGCTCCTTTTAATGGC
>CAZMYK010000023.1:0-17254 GCA_964570435.1 uncultured Saprospiraceae bacterium
GGACACAAGGCCTTGAATTGATCGTGGCACGACGACCTCCCAGGGAAACCCCCAAAATGAATAAGATAATTAACTCGAGAGACATAGGGGAGCTTCTTCGAGATCTCTCCTGAGTATGAGAAATGGTTTCCTGAAGATAAGCCTGACATTCCCATCTCCAAAACTGCTGCGAAAAACTCTTATCCTCGCCCAAAGCCTCTTGATTACACAAGAATGAAATCTCAAAGCGCTTTCCAATTTCATGGGATCCATGCTTTCAGAAGTTGGTATAGACAATAACAAAGTGATCATTCATCGCGGTCTAAGAGGCTATCGTGAACTGAAAGAAGATTTTGTAAATACTCCCTTCAACCATGCAATGCTGTATATTCCTTCTGAAGATATGTTCTTAGAATGCACTTCTAACAACTATCCAGCAGGCTACCTCGGGCTGGACAATGCGAACAAGAAGGTCCTTGTAGTATCGTCTTCTGGGCCTACCTTTATGCGGACACCTTCTATGGGAACAGATAAAAACAAGACGGAAACAATCACATACATTGAGTTTGCAGATAATGGCCAAGCAGAAATCAAGGCATCATGCACCTACCATGGTGGTGATCATGATAGACTTAGAAACTCTAAGGATCGGGTCACTGACGAAGAAATGGAAAAGGGTTTTTTGAAGTCCTACCCACTTCCCGTTTCAAGCTTAGACAAATTAGAGATTAAAATCCACAAGGGTGAACCTGTTGCAGATTTTGAATATGAATTGACTACAGGCAAATATGCCTCCAAGGCGGGCAAGAGATTCTTTATTCCGTTGGACCCAATTAATAACACAGTTAATGTGCCCAAGAGCATCGATGATAGGAAGCTTCCATTTACATCACTCAATGAAAGCATCACTGAGAACCAGCTTGTGATTATGATACCTGAAGGCTATGAGTTGGAATCTGTCCCCAATAAGGACTTCTCCAAGGAATCAGACTTTGGCGACTTAAGACTTTCTGTTTCTGTGGAAGATGATACTATCAAGGTCTATGAAAAATATATCAGCAAGAAATTTGTAAAAACAGCGGAGGACTACGAAGCTTACCGCGATACGATGAAAGAATACTCAAAGGCTCTCAATAGCAAGATCGTACTCGTGAAAAAGAAAACCTAGTTGGTTCATGCTTTACAAAAGTTCAATCTTGCCTATATCTGAACTACCTTATATAGACCCTTCTTATAGTCGGATGGACTGCTACCTGTGATCTTTTTAAAAGACTTTGTGAAGTGAGAAAAATTATTAAATCCGCTAGAAAAGCAAACTTCAGCAACAGAGAACTGGTCTTCCGCAAGTAGCTTTGAGGCATGGACAATTCTATATTCCATTAGGAAGGCAGAGAAGGTTTTCCCTACCATCTTCTTAAAATATCTGCTAAAGGAAGGAACCGTCATCGCCACCGCATCAGCAATTTCTTCTAGGTAGATTTTGTCTTCAAAGTGGCCCCTGACATAGTCATATATCAAATCCATACGATCGTTGTCTTGTGGATTCATCATAAGAGCAACACCTCCGCCAGCGTTGAGAACGGTATATTCTTGTGAAAGTGCTAGGTTTCTCAGAATTCTGAGTAATTGCATCAATTGGTCAAACTTGATTTTTACCCAATTGAAGTCCTTGAGCAAGATTCCTACTTCATTCTTCGTCCTACCATAGAAAGATATTCCCGACTTAGAAAGCTCCAATAATGACTTAATCTCATGCATTTCTACGTTATTAAAGAATTCGCTTCCTAAGAAATCAACCTTAAACTGGACTACAATTTCAGATTCATCCCCTGTCAAGCGGTCCATAAATCCAACGTGTGGTAGATTAGGTCCTATCATCACCAAGTCTCCATCAGTGAAATAAGAAAGGTGGTTTCCAATGTGGCGCTTCCCGGACCCTTTTTCCACATAGACCAACTCTACTTCAGGGTGATAGTGCCATATAGGCTTGTTGTTTGGCTTTTTCTCTTCAAATAATCTATAGGTAAAAGAATTACCAAAATTAGGCTCAACTTTCTCAAGTGTTGGCGAATTGTATTCTTTCTGAACATTACTTTCCTCTTCCTTCATTTTAACAATATATTATACTGCTTAACTAAAGTAATATATGTTTTTATATGCGTAAAATTAATGTTAAATCATCACTTTTGCAATAATACCACACATATGTGTGAAATTAAGCAAAGTTTTGACTGCAAATGCCCTGTATATTTGTTTCAGATTTAAACAGATATTTATTTCATCAACTAAAATTATAATCATGAAGAGTATTCTAAAAAATCTAAGCATAGTAGCAGTAATTCTAATGACAGTAGCAAATGTAAATGCTAATGTATACCCTACTATTAAACTAATTAAGGACAAAACTGTGGTGGTAAATCTTAATGACTGGTCGAACTCAGAGGTTCGGGTGCTCATCAAGCAAGTTAATGGACCAGTTATATACAATGACGAATTTCAAAGCGGAGAAGTAGAAGGTAAAAGATACAACCTTAAGAATGTCGCGGATGGAAATTACGAGTTGATCATAGAAAGTGATACTAAGAAAGCCATCCAAGAGATCGAAATCAATGCTAGTGATCTTTTGGTAAGAACTTACAAGACCAACATCATATTTAAGTCAGCGGTTGGAATCGCAGAAGATGCGGTCAACTTCAATCAACTAGCACTTGGTAGAAATATTACTTTCTCGATCGGAGATGAGAAAGGAATTTTCTTCTCGAAGGTATTCTACGGGCAAACTACCATTCACAAGAAGTTTGATACTTCTGAGTTACCGGCTGGAGACTACTACGTAGTTGTCAGAGGGAGTGACCAATATGATACTTACTCTTTCACAAAGTAGCAAAGCATAATCTTTATATAGCATAATAGGCTTGTTCCAAAGGGAGCAGGCCTTTTTTTGTATCTTTGCGAGGTATGATTTATGAGAATCTAGTAGAAGCAAAGTCAGAAGGCCAGAAAAAATTGGCCGTCTTGATTGACCCAGATAAGCTAAGGCTTTCATCAATGGATCACATCATTAGTAATGCGGTGGACCACCAGGTAGACTACTTTTTTATCGGGGGTAGCCTAATTGTTAATGATAAGTTAGACGAAGTACTTGGGCTTCTGAAGAAGGAATGCAAGATTCCATTGATTCTATTTCCCGGGAATTCGATGCAGCTGAGCTACAAGGCTGACGCCATACTCTTCCTGTCTTTAATTTCTGGTAGAAATCCTGAATTACTAATAGGTACGCATGTCATTTCAGCTCCCTACCTCAAGTTGAGTCCACTAGAAGTTATTTCGACGGGTTACATGAACATAGATGGCGGAGTCAGTACTACGGTCAGTTACATGAGCAACACTAACCCAATACCCCAAGACAAGGATGATATAGCAGTTTGCACGGCAATTGCAGGTGAAATGCTGGGTATGAAGACCATCTACCTTGATGCAGGCTCAGGAGCTAAGTTTCCTGTTTCACCGGATATGATAGAGGCCGTTTCTTCGGCTGTAGATGTTCCTATTATAACTGGAGGAGGAATTCGCAATCCAGAAAAAGCCTTCGAAAATATTTCAGCTGGGGCTGATGTAGTAGTGATTGGAAACGCTATAGAAGATGACCCTACCCTAGTTGCCGAAATGGCAGCTGCAGTTCACTCTAAGAATATTAAGGTCTGAGCAGTTTGAAGAAAGAAGGTGTAGTCTTCCGTTCTACAGGCAGCTGGTACGATGTTAGAACTCCTGATGGTGAAAAAGTGCAGTGTCGAATCGTTGGCAAATTTCGCCTAGGCAATCTTAAAATCACTAATCCTGTTGCAGTCGGAGATCACGTGCTATTTACAATAGAGCAAGGAGACGACGAGGGCATTGGGAGCATTGTGAAAATTCTTAATCGAAAGAACTATGTCATTCGCCAAAGCCCAAGAAAGAAACACCAACTGCATCTTATTGCTAGCAATGTAGACCAGGCCATCTGCATCATGACCATTAGCCAACCCAAACTAAAGCAAGGTTTCATCGATCGTTATTTGATGATGACGGAACCCTACAATATACCAACCATGATTATTTTCAATAAGATGGACGTATACACTGATGGGGATCACAACGTCTACAATTACCTAAAGGGCATATACGAAGAAATCGGTTATAAGTGCTTTCTCGTTTCCGCTACTACGGGAGAGGGAGTGCCTGAATTACAGGAGACCTTAAAGAACAAGACCACTCTTTTCGGTGGGCAATCAGGGGTCGGAAAGTCCACCTTGATCAATGCAATCGAGCCCAACCTGGATCTCAGAACTGATGAAATCTCGGAATACAGTGGCAAGGGCCAACATACGACTACCTTCGCTGAAATGTTTGAAATTAAGAATGGCGGAAAGATCATAGATACTCCTGGAATCAAAACATTGGCATTTTCACATTTCGAACCCCTAGACGTAGCTCACAATTTCAGAGAGATCTTTGAAACCTCAAAACATTGTAAGTTTTCCAATTGCATGCATAAAAACGAACCTAAGTGTGCAGTGAAGCAGGCCCTTCAAGATGAGAGCATAAGTGAACTAAGGTATTTCAACTATTTACAAATACTGGAAGAAATAGAAGATCAAAACTACTGGGAGCGGCATTCTCATATGTAAAATTGATATATTTGTACTATGCCGTATGTCTCAAGAAAGAAATACAAGAGCAGGAGGGAAAAAAGAGCCTCTTCTAATCGAACGATCAAGATTGTAACTGTGACTATTGTCATTTTATCCGTCGTACTATTGGTAGTGAAGTGGACATACATAAAAGATTATGTGCTGACTTCATTCTACTAGCTTTCATGATTTAACTTTCCGACCTTAATGTTCGGGCATATTTTAGGATACATAAACTTTATAATAACTAATAAATTTCTATTCAAAATGAAAAAAATCACGAGACTCTTTCTCTTAATTCTCGCCATTGGCTTCGTATACACCGCCGAAGCTCAAACTCCTGAAGAAGTAGCTCAAATGACAGCTGACAAGGCTGCTAAGGAGGCAGAAGCTGCAACTATTCAAGCCAACCTTGACGCTGTAAATGCAGAAATTGCAGGACTTGCAGCGGCCATTGACAAGACCATCAAATGGAGATTTGGATCTGGAGGCCTTCTAGGTGCTGACCTTAACAACTTTACTAACTGGGCTCCTAAACCCGATCTTAATTCAAGCGCTCAATCCATTTCTTTCGCCTACAATGGCTTTGCCAATCTTATCGAAGATAAATACTTCTGGAGAAACAATGGGGCTGTGAACCTCGGATGGTTAAAGTATGACGAAGACTCTAAAGTTAACGGAGATGAAGACGACTTTAAGCAAGTTGCTGATGTATTCAATGTTCAATCTCTTTTTGGTTACAACATCTACAAAAACCTAGCACTTTCAGCTCTAGGAGAATATAGAACGACGCTACTAAGTAACTTCAATAATCCTGGATACCTAGATATAGGGGCCGGTTTCACTTATACGCCAATGGAAAACTTAGTCATTGTTTTCCATCCTTTGAACTACAACTTCATCTTCGCCGATGACGACTCAAGCTTTGAGTCTTCTTTGGGTACGAAGTTCGTTGCAGACTACAATACTCAGATTTTTAAGATTGTTTCTTGGAGGTCTAATCTTTCTGGCTTCCTAAGTTACAATGGCGCTGATCTTTCCAACTGGACATGGATCAATGGCTTCAATTTCAATGTTTTCAAAGGACTTGGAGTAGGAATCGAATATGGCTTAAGATGGAATCCACAAGAGTCAAATGCTAGAGAACTAGCAACGCAAAATCAAAGCTACTACCAGATCGGACTTTCTTACACATTGTAAGACAGCATCTCATAGCTTTAGAACGAAATTAGAATAAAGAGACGGTTTGATTCAATAGGAATCAAACCGTCTTTTTTTTACTTTAGCAGTCGTAAACCAATCCGAAATGAGCGAAAAGAAACTATTCCTCCTTGATGGCCACGCCCTTGTCTATCGTGCACATTATGCCTTCATTAATAGACCCTTGATCAACTCAAAAGGGATCAACACTTCTGCCATCACTGGTTTCGTTAGGACACTCTGGGACCTCTTGAACTCACAGAAACCGACCCATATTGCAGTGGCCTTCGACCCAAGTGGTCCCACATTTCGAAACGAACAATATTCAGAGTATAAGGCCAATCGAGAAGAACAACCTAAGGACATCACTATTGCCTTTCCGTACATTCGGAAAATAGTGGATGGTTTTAATATTCCTATCATCGAGGTAGCGGGCTTTGAAGCTGACGACACCATCGGAACCATCGCAAAGCAGGCAGAAAAGGAAGGATTTACTGTCTACATGGTTACCCCAGACAAGGACTATGCACAATTGGTATCTGAAAACATCTTCATGTACAAACCATCGCGCCAAGGAAACGGGGTAGAAATCCTAGGGGTTCCTGAAGTACTTGCAAAATGGGATATTCAGAATGTCCTTCAGGTCATAGATGTCTTAGGTTTGCAAGGCGACAGCGTAGACAACATTCCGGGAATTCCTGGTATCGGAGCGAAAACAGCTTCCAAGCTCCTTAAGCTATTTGGGTCCGTAGAAAACATAATAGCTAGCACTGACCAGTTGAAGGGAAAGCAAAAAGAAAATGTAGAGAATTTTGCAGAGCAGGGAATGATGTCGAAGCAACTTGCGACCATAAAGCTTGATGTACCCATCCAATTCGATGAAAAGACCTATACCAAGGACCCGATGGATAAGGAAGCTCTTGCGGTGATATTCAAGGAATTAGAATTTAGAACCCTTGCAGATGCAGTGCTTGGAACCAATACTAAGGCTCCTGTCCAGACGTCCCTCTTCGGATCCTCATCTGATTCAGGGAAGGCAGTAAAGAAAAGCGACTCAGTGGTCGCCAACTACCAGGTTGCTGACAAAAACATTTCAGATGTAGAACACGACTACAAATTTGTGAATGACGAGGCATCTAGAATTGAATTGGCTGAACTCCTAGCCAAACAAGAAGAAATTAGCTTTGACACTGAAACTACGGGTATCGATGTGCACCAAGCCGACCTAGTTGGACTTGCCTTTTGTATTAAAGAAAAGGAGGCTTACTACGTACCAGTACCCGAAGATAGGAAGGAGACTTTACGGATAGTAGAAATTTACAAGCCTGTACTGGAGAATACAGCGATAAAGAAGATCGGGCAGAATATCAAGTATGACATACTGATGATGAAGTGGTATGGAGTAGAAGTCAAGGGCCCATACTTTGATACGATGATAGCACACTACCTTAACGAACCTGATAAGAGGCACAAGCTTGACTACCTTTCCGAGGCCTATTTGAATTACAAGATGGTACCTATTGAAGCATTAATTGGAAAGAAGGGAAAGAACCAGCTAAGCATGCGAGACATAGACCCAGAGAAGGTGTCAGAATACGCGGGTGAAGATGCTGACATCACTTACCAACTAAGAGATCCATTGAAGGCTCTCCTTAAAGAGAATCAGTTAGAGGACTTGTATGACAAATTGGAAGCTCCACTGATCGATGTCTTAGCAGCCATGGAATTTGAAGGTGTTCGCATCAACCCAGATTTCCTAGCCAATTATTCAAAGGTCCTAGGGGAAAAAATAGTTGAGAAGGAAGCTCAGATCTATGAAAAAGCTGGCGTGAAGTTCAATATCGCATCTCCTTCACAAGTAGGTGCTGTGCTCTTTGAAAAGCTAGAAATTCCGTACCGATGGAGGAAGACCTCCTCTGGAAAATTTAGTACCGACGTTGAAAAATTGACAGAACTAGCTGTCGACCACAATATTGTAAGCGACATCCTACAATTTAGAAAATTCAGCAAGCTCAAGTCAACCTATGTAGACGCCCTACCGCAGCTAATTAATCCTAAAACAGGAAGGGTTCATAGTAGTTTCAATCAAGCTAGAGCGGCCACCGGAAGATTGAGTTCAGAAAACCCGAATCTCCAAAATATTCCCATCAAGGATGAGGCGGGACGAGAAATTCGCAAGGCATTTGAACCAAGGGACAAGGACCACATTTTGTTGGCGGCAGATTACTCGCAGATAGAGCTTCGTTTGATTGCTGAGATTAGTGAAGATGAAGGGATGATGGAAGCCTTTGTCCAAGGACTTGATTTCCACACTGCTACCGCTGCCAAAATTTTTGAAGTGCCATTGGAAGAGGTAACCTCTGATCAAAGAAGAACTGCTAAAACGGTAAACTTTAGTATTACTTATGGTGCTGGAGCTACCAACCTCTCACGCCAACTAGGTATCAAGAGGTCAGAAGCGAAGGAAATAATAGACCAATATTTTAAGCAATTTCCCGGTTTGCAGAACTACATGGTAGAAACTGTAGAAGGGGCCAAGAAATCAGGCTATGTTTCAACCTTGATGGGAAGAAGGAGGTACCTTAGAGATATTAATTCGAATAGTGGGCTGGCTAGAAGTAATGCCGAAAGAATGGCCATTAATACTCCGATACAAGGAACTGCCGCGGACATGATTAAGTTAGCGATGATCAATGTCCACAGCGCTATTAAGGCCGCTGGGTTGAGGTCGAAAATGATATTGCAAGTACATGATGAACTTGTCTTTGATGTATATAAGCCTGAATTCGAAGACCTTAAAAAAATTGTTGAGGATAAGATGGCTAGCGCCTTGCCAGGTCTAAAAGTACCGATCTTGGTGGGAATGGGGAGCGGTGCCAATTGGCTAGAAGCGCATTAAAAATATCAGATTGTACGAGACTTCATTTCTAAGTAGACTCGAGCATGTAGGAGATTGTCATTTGTGCGGAGCACGTCCTTATTAAAGTAATATAGATCTTTAGCGAGCTTAATATTTACCCATTTATGAATCCAGGAACTTTACATCTCTTTCCGTGTCCCATAGTAGATGGGAAGATCGAAACCATACCAGCATCTGTCATTTCAGCAATAAAGAAAATTGATTTTTTCATCGCAGAGAGGGCAAAGACGGCGCGACGTTTCCTAAAGCAGATTGAGCATCCGTTGACCTTTGATGAAATAGAAATCTTTGAATTAGATAAGCGCGATGCCTTGAATAATAAGGATGAGTGGCTCAATGAGTTAATTGGAGGGCGAGAAATTGGGCTCTTGTCTGAGGCCGGGACTCCTTGCATCGCTGATCCTGGAGAGAAAATAACCTCTTGGGCCCACCAGATTGGTGCTTTGGTACGACCCTATGTGGGACCTAATTCCATCTTACTCGCCTTGATCGGTTCAGGTCTTAACGGGGAAAAATTCCACTTTCACACCTACCTTCCAATCCAGCAAAACGAAATCACCAATAAGCTTAAACAGATCGCGAAGGATGTTAAGAATAATGGGACGTCTCACATTTTCATCGAGACGCCCTATAGAAATCAAAAGACCTTCGAGATCATCACAAAGACGCTTCCTTCAGACCTATTTCTTTGTTTAGCTACTGACCTGACTGCTCCAAGCGAGTTGATTGTTACCCGTTCCATTCAAGATTGGAAGGGCTCAAAAAAACCCGAAATCCATAAACGACCTACTGTTTTCATTTTGGGAATTATGCAGTAATTAGTCTTCTTCATAAAATCCACTGATCGATACAGCATCTATTTCATTCCATCCACTTACCTGGCGACTGGCAATATTAATCTTAACTGCATCCACCAAGAAGTCAGTAATAGGGAAGCGGACTTCCATAATTCTAGCTTCCCTAGCAAGGCCGAGCTCCACACCATCACTGTATACAGGTACCCAGCTTCCATTTTCCTTATTTCGCACAGAAATCGCTGAAACTGCACCAGGGTTAAAGGTCTCATAAATAGACACATGGTTCACATACTGGGCTGAATCGTAGGCAATTGTAAGATATTCATCCGCATTGTCGCTCGTCTTTGAAGCCCAGGCCGTGACCTTGTCTCCGTATTCTGGGTAGGTATCTGGATGCCCTAGGACAACAAATGAGGACCATGGTCCAGGAGCTGCAGAATATTCAGAGCTGAATTCTATGATTCCATCGCCAAACTGGGTCAATTTGACTCGCTCATTACCTGAGAGGGCAGGGACTTTAGAGCAGGATACTAGGATAAATCCAAGAAAGCAGAAAGTTAATAATAGAGTAGTTTTCATTTTTTATTTTTTTAATTTGATTTAAGCATTCTTCCCCAACAAATATGCTACAGCTAGGAAAGGTTACCCATCACCAAAAAATTCCTACATTTGCAGACATTTTTAGATCTCAATCGTTACTAGAAAAAGTAAAAATGAAAAGACTACTACCGATAATACTGCTTGCCTTCTTAGTAAATATTTCCTGCAATCGGGATAAAAGAACAGAAGATGAAATTATTGAAGATTTTATTGCTGAAAACAACCTGACTGGAGAATTCATGCAGGACGGGATCTTTGTAAGCATCGAAAACCCAGGAAATGGAGACAATCCAAATGCAGATGATTCGGTGGAGGTACTCTACGAGGGCAAGAGGGCCATCAATGGCGATGTATTTGATTCAAGACTCGCGAATCCTATAACCTTCCCATTAAGTGGTGTGATTCCTGGCTGGACTAAGGGAATCCCATATTTTGGAGTGGGTGACAAGGGTTGGCTTATCTTACCTGCAGCACAAGGGTACGGCAGTTTTCCTCCTCCTGGTTCCAGTATAAAGTCAGGAGATGTTTTGGCCTTCTATATTGAATTGATCAGTATCCAGTAGTGTAAGTTTCTGAAAAACGCTTCCAATTCAACTATGAAGTTCTACACCTTTGTCCTATAAGTAAATGGTAGGACTGCATGAATAGATTTTGCTTTCAGCGACTCTCTATTCTTCTAGATGTGTATTTATTTAGTTTTACTGAATCCATCCTACATTATTTGGCGAAGAGCTAGTCTCTTAGGCCCAAGATGTTTTAAAGTAGAGTTTTATGCAGCTAAGACGCTAATCTCCCCTACTCAATAGCTCTGGAACTCGCATAGACAGCCATCGACGACACGATGTTTGATCAAGTCATTTCTGTAAATTGAATCATGCGCTTCATTTTCTGCTCAGTTCAACACAATTCTACTTCTGCCCTCCTCTTGCATGCTGCAGGAAAACTAGATTTAGCGTGACTTATAGCTGTATTAAATCAATTCGTAAAGAGCGATGGTGGCTTATTCTAAGGAGAACACTAGTACTGATGAAATACTATCCAAAATTTAATATATTAGTTACCTATTTAACCGTTAAACGAAAGAACATGGCTGAAGAAAGACTATGGATTAAGAATTATCCAAGTGGTGTGCCTGCTAATATAGATCCCAACAAGTTTGCTACTATCAATGAATTTGCAGCGGATTGCTTCAAGAAATTCAAGAATAGTAAGGCATTCGAATGCATGGGAAAGTCTATCACCTATGGAGACTTAGACAAGCTTTCTACACAATTTGGCGCCTACCTACATTCAAGGGGACTTGAACCAGGTGATAAGATTGCGCTTATGATGCCAAATCTACTGCAATACCCTATTGCGCTATTTGGTGCTATGAAGGCTGGACTGGTAATCGTTAATACCAATCCTATGTATACGCCTCGTGAAATGAAGCACCAGTTTACCGACTCTAAAGTAAAGGCGATTGTAATCGTGGAGAACTTCGCTGCAAACCTGGAAAAGGTAATTGGTGACACGAATATCAAAACAGTTATCACAACTACAATCGGAGAACTACTGGGTGTGAAGGGCCATGTGGTCAACTTCGTAGTGAAGAAAATCAAGAAGATGGTTCCCAAATTTGAGCTTGCAAATACTGTCAAGTTCAAAGATGCTCTCGCCCAAGGAAAGAAATTTACGATTAAGGACTTCGTAAATGACCAAGACACAGTGATCATTCATCAGTACACAGGCGGGACAACGGGTGTTGCAAAGGGTGCTATGCTTACTAATAAGAACCTCGTTGCGAATATGCTTCAAATTCAAGCCTGGTTGGGATCAAATGTCGAAAATGGCAAGACAGTCCTTTGTCCGCTTCCTATGTATCATATTTTCGCCTTTACTGTGAACTGCCTCGCAATGATGTCCTTTGGATGCCACACAGTGTTAGTAACGAATGCTAGAGACCTTCCTTCAGTTATCAAGGAATTCAAGAACAATAAGATTTCATTATTTACAGGGCTAAATACCTTGTTTAACGCCCTGCTAAATCACAAAGATTTTGCATCAGCAGACTTTTCAGAACTACAAATAACTGTTGGTGGTGGGATGGCAGTGCAAAAGGCAGTCGCCGAGAAATGGGAAAAGGTTACCGGCTGCAGGCTCAGCGAAGGCTATGGAATGACAGAATGCTCTCCAGTAGCTACGATCAATCCTATTGATGGAAGTTCGAGACTTGGCAGTATAGGAATGCCAATCCCATCTACGGACATGCGTATTATGGGAGAGGACGGAAGTATACAAGGAATCGATAGCATAGGCGAACTCCAGATTAAGGGTCCGCAGGTGATGAAGGGTTACTACAATAGACCTGATGAAACAGCTAAGACCATCATTGATGGTTGGCTTTGCACTGGAGATATAGGCAGTATGGATGCCGACGGATTCTTCAAGATTGTGGATCGAAAAAAAGATATGATCTTGGTTTCAGGCTTTAATGTGTATCCGAATGAGATCGAAGATGTACTTGCAGCGCATCCGAAAGTACTAGAAGTTGCGGCTATTGGAATTCCAAGTGAAAAATCTGGGGAGGTTGTCAAGGTCTGTATTATTAAGAAGGACAAGTCGCTCACTGAGGACGAGGTCAAGGCTTATTGCAAGGAAAATATGACGGCTTATAAGGTGCCAAAGTCTGTGGAGTTCAGAGATGAGTTACCAAAATCGAACGTGGGTAAGATATTACGGAGGAAGTTACGGGAAGAGGTCGTGAAGGAGTAGGAGGAGGTAGGAGGCCAGTTAGGCAGTCAGCAGTCTTCAGTGTCCATTGCTTATTTGGGAAATAGTTTCAGTTTTTCAGTCAGTCGGCCAGTCGTCAGTCGGCGGTCTTTAGTGCCCAGTGCATTTCGGAAAATAGTATCAGCAATTCAGTCAGTCGGCCAGTCGCCAGTCGGCAGTATTCAGAGACCATTGCTTATTTGGGAAATTGTTTCAGTTTTTCAGTCAGGCAGTCGGCCAGTCGCCAGTCGGCAGTATTCATTGTCCATTGCATATTTGTGGAATGTATCAGTAATTCAGTCAGGCAGCAGTCTGGGAGTCGGCAGTCGGTCAGTCGGCAGTCAGCAGTCTTAAGTGTCCATTGCTTATTTGGGAAATTGTATCAGTTTTTCAATCAGGCAGTCGGCCAGTCGCCAGTCGGCAGTATTCATTGTCCATTGCATATTTGTGGAATGTATCAGTAATTCAGTCAGGCAGCAGTCTGGGAGTCGGCAGTCGGTCAGTCGGCAGTCAGCAGTCTTAAGTGTCCATTGCTTATTTGGGAAATTGTATCATCAATTCAGATAGTCGGCAAGAGGAGGCAGTCGTCAGTCGTCAGTCAGCAGTATTTAGTGACCATTGCTTATTTGGGAAATTGTATCAGCGATTCGCAAGATTTTATGAAAAGGTAGCAAGAGACTTTCATAAAGCACTTTCCTTCAGCAATAAAAATTTAGGATAGATTCCCAGCTAACTGTAGACCGACGACTGAAAGACTGACGACTGAAACCCATGCTCACAAAGCAAAAGACATTCACCACGCGCAATTTATCGAAACCAAAAATAACTGAGACAGGTCTCTAGCTAACTGAAGACTGGCGACCGAAAGACCGACGACTGAAACACCCCCCTACTTAGCACCAGGCAAAAACTTACACTTCATCGAAATATGCAAGTGATCAGCAGTACCCACATGCCTCAAGACATTAAACCCCATCGAACCGAAATAGACTGCAATGGCCTGATTGCGCCACTCCGCACGATCATTAGTTCTGAGGTCAATAGCATAGGTGTAGCCATCTTTCTGCTTATAGTGCAGTGACTGCTTCTTAGTCTTTAGGCCCATTTTCTCATAGTCTTCCCTTGCCCGCTGTCCGTCCGTCACCACCAATTTATTATCAATCTTCAAGATGGTACCTACTCCCAAGCGCAGCAATGGATGTAACTCCGAATACTCTTCCTTAATATCTGGAGTTTTAATATTATCATTTGAAATGAAGATTACCGCATGAGCTGCGAATCCCAAGACAATCAAGAGGGCAAAAATTCCTCGTCGTTGCAAGTTGTCCTTGTCCCCAAACTTCCCAGTCATCCGACCATAGATGAAAGTCATATAGACAAAGAGTAGAATCGTCGTGATGATTATCCCAGCTATCAGAGATGGCCAGATTCCTAAACCTTGACTAGTATTAAAGTAAACAGCTCCTCGAACGAGGACAATGAAGGGCAGAACTATTAAAAAGACGGTTCTAAAAATAAAAAATAGGACTTTCCAGACCACAGGGATTATTTGTTTTTGTTGATTCTATATAAGACAACAAAAAAAGCCGTGGAAAAAATTCCCACGGCTCTTATTAAATCTATGCCTTACTCAAAGCATCTCGAATTTCTGTTAATAAGTCAACTTCTGAAGGTCCTGCCGGAGCTTCTTCTTCTGGCTTAGTAATCTTATTGTATGATCTAACGATTAGGAACATGACGAAACCTATAATTATCAAGTTAATGATAGTATTTATCCATGCACCATATCTGATCGCATTCTCTTCAGTTACTATTGCACCTGAGGCATCTGTTACAGCTGGAGAAAGAACCTTTTTTAGGTCTGCGAAGTCAACTCCTCCTGCAAAATGACCAACCACCGGCATAACAATGTCATTGACAAAACCATTAATTACTAATCCGATAGCACCTGCCATAATAACAGCCACAGCGAATTCAATCACATTCCCAGTCATGATGAATTCCTTAAATTCCTTAATCATAATATCCTTGTTTAATTAAATAATGCTAAAAGATAAAAAAAATCGTAATATGATCCGAGATTTTAACAGTTTAGACCCTAAAGTATTCAACATAATAGCCATATTAGATTGCTACTTATCAAATACGAGCAAAGTCTCTATTTTTTGAAGCTTCAAGCAGTAGATCAAAGAGAGCATTTACAGAGAATCAACTCAAAGACACCCTCTGGAAAACAAAAATCCCATTCTACCTTAAGGCAAAATAGGATTTCCTTGTTCTTTGTAAATATTAGACCTAAGTCTTAAAGTCCAAAGTCCTTTCTGATCTTATTCAATGCTGAGCCTTGATTCACCCATTCTATCTGTGCTTGATTATAGGTATGAGCAACTTTGATTTCATCTGAAGTCCCATCGGCATGTTTTAATGCTAGAGTCAATGGTTCACCAGGACTAAAGTCAGCAAAATCTGTTATCGTAATGTGGTCATCTTGTCTCACCTTTTCATAGTCCTCAGGATTTACGAAGGTCAATGCCAACATTCCTTGCTTTTTAAGATTCGTCTCATGAATTCTCGCGAAAGATTTCACAACCACTGCCTTAACACCCAAGAACCTCGGCTCCATAGCTGCATGCTCCCGTGATGATCCTTCTCCATAGTTCTCTTCTCCAAAGACAATTGTTCCCACACCTGCCGATTGATATGCTCTTGCCGAATCAGGAACTGCCATGTATTCACCCGTCTGGTAATTCAGTACTTGGTTGGCCTTTTCATTAAAGTAGTTAATCGCACCAATGAAGCAATTGTTAGAGATATTCTCAAGGTGACCTCTGTATTTCAACCATGGACCTGCCATCGAGATGTGGTCAGTCGTACACTTTCCCTTCGCCTTGATTAATACCCTCATGTCCGAAACTTGGTCATCTTCTAGCGGTACAAAGGGTGTCAACAACTGCAATCTATCAGAAGTGGGGGAAACTACTACTTGAATTCCCGCGCCATCTTCAGCAGGTGCATTGTAGCCGGGATCTCCAACGTCGAATCCCTTCGGAGGTAGCTCGTGTCCTGTAGGTGGATCTAATTTTACTTCTTTTCCATCCTTAGTAGTTAGCGTATCAGTAAGTGGATTGAAGCCAAGATTCCCCGATAGGGCAATTGCCGTAACTAGCTCTGGTGAGGCTACAAAGGCATGTGTATTAGGATTTCCATCCGCCCTCTTCGAGAAATTTCGATTAAATGAATGGATGATACTGTTTTTTTCTTTCTTATCAGCACCCGCTCTGTCCCATTGACCTATGCAAGGCCCACAAGCATTCGCAAATACTAAGGCACCCATTTCTTGGAAGGTATCTATAAATCCATCTCTTTCAATAGTAAATCTTACCTGCTCAGAACCCGGTGTAATGGTCAATTGAGAACCAACTGTCAAACCCTTTTCCACCGCCTGCTTAGCAATGGAAGCCGATCGAGAAATATCTTCATAAGATGAATTCGTACATGACCCGATCAAGCAGTACTCAAGATCTGTAGGCCAACCATTCTTCTCCGCCGTCTCTGCCATCTTCGAAACAGGAGTGGCAAGGTCTGGGGTAAATGGTCCATTGATCAATGGTTCTAACTCAGACAGGTTGATTTCTATCACTTGATCAAAGTACTTATCTGGATCAGCATAACACTCTGGGTCGCCAGTCAAGTGCTCCTTAACACCTTCACAAAGGTCAGCAATCTCTTCCCTCCCTGTTGCCTTTAGGTATCTGGCCATAGAATCGTCGTAACCAAAAGTCGAAGTGGTTGCGCCTATCTCAGCTCCCATATTACAAATGGTCCCCTTACCAGTGCATGACATACTTATAGCTCCGTCGCCGAAGTACTCTACGATTGCTCCAGTTCCTCCTTTTGCAGTGAGAATTCCCGCTACCTTCAAGATAACATCCTTAGCAGAAGTCCATCCACTTAATCTTCCAGTCAATTTCACACCTATCAATTTAGGCATCTTCAACTCCCATGACATTCCTGCCATCACATCTACGGCATCCGCACCACCGACTCCGATAGCAACCATTCCAAGACCACCTGCATTCGGTGTATGTGAATCCGTACCTATCATCATACCTCCAGGGAAGGAATAATTTTCAAGCACAACTTGGTGAATGATACCAGCTCCTGGCTTCCAGAAACCAAGACCATACTTATCACTGACAGATTCGAGGAAGCTATAAACTTCAGAGTTGATGTCCATCGCCCCTTTGAGATCCACATCCGCTTCTACCTTAGCTTGTATGAGGTGGTCACAATGAACGGTCGAAGGGACCACCACATTCTTCCTACCTGACATCATG
>CAZMYK010000024.1:0-17155 GCA_964570435.1 uncultured Saprospiraceae bacterium
CGGTTTTTATTCTTCCCTTTGTTCTTGCAAGAATATTTAGACCCACCTTCTTAGATCTTTTTCAAGTCAACAACCTAGAGCTTGGATATTGTTTTAGCTTCTATGGGATAGTCGCACTAATTTCATATTTTTTTGGAGGCTTTATTGCAGACTTATTCAAACCTGGCCGACTGATGGGCGCTGCCCTGATCCTTACCGCAATGGGTGGGGTCTATCTTTCGTCCTACCCCGGATTAATAGGTCTTAAGGCACTGTACGGGTACTGGGGTTTTACGACCATTTTCCTTTTTTGGGCAGCTATGATTAAGGCAACTCGAATGTGGGGTGGAACTGATAGGCAGGGGAAGGCTTTTGGATTTCTGGATGGTGGCCGAGGACTTGTCGCCGCTGGTTTTGGTTCTCTTGGGCTGTTTGTATTAGGAATCTTTGTTATTGGAGACTTTGAATCAATGTCTACCGTTGATAGGAAGGAGGCCTTTCAATATTTGATCTTGACCTTTTCAGGAGTAATTGCTACCGTGGGTCTTGTGGTATTCTTTTTCTTAAAAGGGAGCGAAGAAGCTTCTAAGAAATCAGAGAGGCTAAACTTTGAGAATTTTCCTAAGCTATTAAAAATGCGCGTAATTTGGTTGATGATGATCATCATCTTAGCCGGATATTGTGGCTATAAGATTACAGATATATTTTCCCTATATGCCAAAGATGTGATGCTCTATGATGAGGTAAAGTCTGCCGGAATCGGAACCATCCTCCTTTATCTTAGACCTATTCTTGGAATCATCATTGGAGTCCTAGCTGATCGTACTGCTGCCTCTAAGTGGCTGGCTATTGGATTTGGGACAATGAGCATAGGCGCCATAGTTCTTGCCTCCGGTGTAATAGGCCCTTCCTTGCTTCTTGCTTTTTGGGTTTCCATAGTTGCCACCTCGATAGGTGTATATGCGATTAGATCCCTCTACTTCGCAATAATGGAGGAAGGAGCAATTCCTCTTGCACTAACTGGTACTGCGGTTGGACTAGCTTCCTTGATTGGCTATACACCAGACATTTTTATGGGACCCTTGATAGGAGTGCTAATTGACAGCAATCCAGGTGAACTAGGACACCAGTATGTCTTTGTATTTATGGCGCTGATGGGAATTATTGGATTGCTTGCCACCTTGATGTTTCGCAAGCACAACAACAATTCAAAGTAAATTCAAATTGTTTCTTATATTTTCTGTAAGTGATATCCAGCACTAGCCAAATATCCTTGAATCAAAAAAAAGTTTACTTTTTTGGCTCTGTTTGACAGCACTTTGGAAAAACTTTCACTCTTACTAGTATCACCCTCTTATTTTCTTGCCAGGCGCAAATGATATCGATAGGAAGTTAGAGGTGGTTGAGTTTGAAAAATTTGTCATTCAATTAGAAAAAAATGAATAATTATATAAAATTGTTGGTGCTTGCTTTGTTGATACTTGCTTCAAATGCCTGTCACAAAGATTCTTTGTCAGAAGGTACGGGAGAGACTGAATTGCCTAATGTAGATGTAAGTGGAACGGTTACAGGTGATGTACTGGGCTATGTCTATGATGCTTCTAATAGCCCTGTATTTGGAGCTGCTGTTTCTATGCTAGGTGAAACAAGTGCTTCGGATGAGTATGGAGTCTTCAGTTTTAAGAATGTTGAGCTTGATCCTAATGGTACCTACTTAAAAGTAGAACTCGATGGTTACATGCTTGGTTCCGATATGGTCTATGGCCTAGAAGGAAGAAGTCATACATCGAGGGTATTCCTTCACAAAATTGATGGAGCCGAATCTTTTGCTAGCTCTGAAGGTGGAATTATAAATGTAGAGGGTGGAGGAAGGATCACTTTTTCTGCCAATTCAATCGCATCTGAAAATGGGTCTAATTACAGCGGGGTTGTACATGTAAGCGCCAAGCGGATTGCTATGGACGATCCATTGGTTTCTGATAAAATGCCTGGAGCTCTTGTGGCTCTAGATTCTGAGGGGCGGACTGTTGCCCTAGGTTCCATGGGAATGGTTGCTGTGGAGCTGAGAGACGAAGAGGGGAATGAGTTGAATCTAAGGGAAGGAAGTACAGCAAAAGTGGAATTCCCGATTATACAAGAGCAAATGAATGATGCACCTGGCGAGATTGGACTATGGTCATTTGATGAGGTAAAGGGCATATGGATCGAAGAGGGTATGGCCTCTAAAACAGGGAGCAATTTCATAGGAGAAGTAAGTCATTTCAGTTTTTGGAATTGTGATGCGCCCTTTCCCTTAGTCAATATTTGCGGACGAATTGTCTTTGAAAATGGAGATCCCGCTAGCCAAGTACAATTAAGAATACTGGCAGAGGGATTCGGTAGTGCATATGGTTGGACCAGTGACGATGGTTCCTTTAATGGCAAGGTGCCAAAGGGGGAATTGCTGAAACTGCAGGTATTTAATTTCATGTGCGGCTTTGATGATTTTATCACAGAAATTGAAGTAGGTCCCTTTGAGAATAAAACGACCATTGACGACATTTCGATCCCTAGCCCAAGCGAATATAACTTCTCAGGCACTGTACTTTGTTCAGGTGCGCCGCTGGCAAATGCCCTGGTAATGTATAGCTACAATGACAATACTTTTGTGACTGAAGCTTCTGAAGATGGTAGCTTTTCTATCAAGATAGATCAGACTTGCGGTGCAATAGGAGATGTGTCCATATTTGCCATCGACTCAGATTCAGGTAAGGCAAGTCTCACAGAGACTGTGGCTGCCGATGACAACCCAACTCTATCACTTGAAGTATGCAATGATTGTGCCTTTAGTGTAAGCATAGAAGCAGATTCTAGTGGTGACATATGTACAGAGAGATTTATCAAGGCGAATGTTCAGGGAAGTGGAAATTATGATTACCTATGGTCAGATGGTGGAACGGCTAGTACGAGTCAACTTTTGTATACCGGAACTTACTGTGTAACGGTTACAGATGTTGACGCAGCCTGCTCAATGGTTGTCTGTAGTGAAGAGACTTTCTTTAGTCCTCTATCTGTAGACATATCTGCAAGTTCAGCATGTGGTGGAGAAGACGGAAGCATATTTTACATTTTTCTAGGCGGTGTGAAGCCGTATACCTTAGAATGGTCTGACCCAGGCATTACAGAGCAAAGTGACTCCATAATACTTGATCTCCCTGCAGGAAGCTATTCAGTTACTGCTACTGATGCCAATGGTTGCACAGTAGAAGCTTCAGCTATTGTGGAAGAGGGAGCGAATTTTGATGTTTCTTTAAACGCAGTGAATGGATGTATTAATGCGAGTATAGAGGTAGATATCGTTGGAGGTACAGCCCCTTTCACTTACATATGGCCACAAGGAGTTGAGAGTAACGATAATATCGGATATGTCTGGGGAGACGGGACCTACTGCATCGATGTCTACGATGACAACGGTTGTTCACAAACAGCTTGTATTGATGTAGTTGTAGAAAATATTTTTGACCAAGTCATTCTCACCGTTCCCAATTGTAGTGAAGGAACGTATACTTTCAGCAACAATTCAACCGTAGAGGTAGAAGCGTCAGTGTTTATTGGTGGAGAAGGCTACACGCTTTCACAAGGACAAGAAGTTGACATAAATCTCATTGAGTCAGGATTTAGAGATTACCCAGCTTCTGGATTCTTGCCAGGTAGTGGCTGCGAGTTCGGCCAAATCTGGTTCTATGTACCTTATATGGAGCGAGATTCCAGTACTCAGGAGGCTACCTATACACTAACACCAAGAACCTGTGACACCTGTGATGATGCCGGAGTAGCCTTTAATGACAATTACCTGGCATATGCGACTTTTAACCTAGCTAACCCTGGAGGGATAATACTCATTGATTCGAATTACAATGACGTGACTACGGAAGCAGCAAGTAATATGTTATCTGCAGGTACCTACTTTGCGATTATAACAGACAGCAATACAAATTGCTATATATACAGTGAGAGAATAGTTGTGAACTAGAAAAATATAAAAGGGAGGCACTTGAAGGTGCTTCCCTAATTTAAGTTGAAGCTTTAAAATCATATTGTTAGAGGAAAAGATAATAAGAGGCTGTAAGTCGAATAAAAGAAAGGCTCAAGATGCTTTGGTAGTGAAGTATGCTGGGCGTCTTATGTCCATCTGTATCCGATATACAAAGGATCATAGTCTTGCTGAAGATGCCTTGCAAGAAACCTTCATCAATGTGTTCAAGTACATTAATACATTCTCTGGTTCGGGATCATTTGAAGGCTGGCTTAAGAAGATTGCTATAAACAGTTCTCTTAGCTTTCAGAAAAAAATCAAGAATGACTCATCTTTCGTCGAGATCGATGAGTCATTTTCTTCATATGCTGAAATTCCTGACATCTACGGTAGTTTAAATAGGGAGGAAATTCTCTCCCTTCTTAACGAATTGCCACATAGCCAGTATACAATATTCAATCTCAGGATTGTGGAAGAATTCACCCACAAAGAAATTAGTGAAATGCTCAATATTTCTGAGCGAACCAGCAGGTCGACCTTGTCCAGGGCTAGGGCAAGGTTGATTGATATAATGAAGAGAGAAGAAAAACTCGAATTAGAGAGAATTAATAAGTTTTCTGTGAATGACGATTAAGAGAAATTAAAAATGAAGTATCAAGATTTTGAAAAGGGACTAAGAAATAAACTTCTGCATACTGAGGCAGCAGTAGACGTTTCTGATTTGATTCAAAAAGTACATGGGAGCAAGTCTAGAAAAAGAAGAACCTTTCTATGGATCTTTCTTTCCTTGTCTACTCTTGCCTTAGGCTATTCTGGAATGCATTACGCAAGCGAAAACAAGGTCCAGCAAGGAGCTTCGATCCATATTGATGAAGAGCATATCGAGGCGCCTAAAGAACATTTAGCGATAGCTGAAAAAGAGACCCCTATCATTCAAGAAGAAGAAAAAGAGGAGCATATTACGGTAAACTTTCAAGGCAAGATTATCAAGGAAGGCAATGAAGAGCGGAAGTTAGAGGAAGAGCAAAAAGAGGTACATAAAGAACATTTAGCGATAGCTGAAGAAGAGACCCCAATCATTCAAGACAAAGATGATCATATTACGGTAAACTCTCAAAGCAAGATTAACAAGGAAGCCAGGGAAGAGATGAGGTTAGAGGAAGAACAACTGTTTGTTGAAGGAGAAGAGTCTAAAAGTACACAAAAACTGGAGCTTGATCCTAGTAGACAAAAACATAGTGATGATGTCACATCAGAAGCAGTTGCAGATGTTGTAGCAAAAGAAGCCATTAGTGAGAAAACAGATACGGATATTAATGAGCTCAGTGACGAGAGCGAGGGCCAAAACTCATTATTTGAAGAAGGTAGGAAGACACTTTTATACAATTTCCTTAGTTCAGAAATAGGTGTTTTAGAAAGTGAACGCCTACTTCCAAAGCCTGTCGTTTGTCCAAGTTTTCGCAAACCCAGATGGGCCTTTGACTTGATCCCTGAAGTTGGTCTAATCGTTCCCCTTAAGAACCTAAGTATTAACAATGAGGAAGCAAGTGACATTTTCAACATGAGATCAGAAGATGAGAATAGCCTTGAAGGAATCACAATGGCTATTCATGCAAGAGCTCGTCCTCTAAAGAAGCAGTTTTACTTTAAATTAGGAATAGCTTACACCAGAATCAGTGAGCGCATGAATCTGACGACTAAGTGGGTCGTGCAAGACACCACTGTAGGAATTATCAGTATAACGCAATCACAAAGTGGAGATACCATCACAACCATATACGGGGATATTATTACAGAAACAGAATACTTCAACACATCAAGGGACCACTACTTTCTTCACCTGGTCGATGTTCCTATTGCAATAGGTTATCATCGACCGATAGGCAAGGGGTGGAAACTAGGCCTGGAAGGAGGCATTCACTTAAATGTCGCATTTCTGAGCAGGGGAAAACTCTTGGAAGGCAGTGGTGAAGATAGTTTTACGCAGTTACCGGCAGAAGGTCGCTTTAGAAAACGAATTGGATTCAGCCACTATGTAGGCCTAACCTTAGAAAAGAAAATTTCAACGAGATCATCCATCTTTGTATCTCCTCGGATACGTTACTTTGCAGGATCTTTCACTCCAGCATCATATGACATTAGGCAGTCTTATGCCTTAGCTGGATTACATGTGGGATATATCCATACGATAAGGTAGTTTGAAATAGGCTCTCTACGATGTTCTTAGTTTGAATGAGAAGAATCCTTGTAAGAAGTTGCGATAGAAATATGGCCAAGGGATGATCAGGAGGTTCAAGACAATTCCTGCGATACATATCCAAAAGAAGGATTGATATTCCTCATTCAAAAGACCATGGTTTCTAGCAGGTAGATAGGTTCCTAGAATCCAAGCAGCCTTGTATAAGAGCTGGAGCAACAATATCGGCAGTAGCTTGAGGGGGAATCGAACCCCTAGTAGATTTAGGACTGAGAATCCCGCCCAGAAACTCATTGCCACACCACTTAAGGCGTCCAGCTGGTCGTGCGGAAAGAGGATGCTTGACCAGGAGTCACCAACAAGGCCAATGAAATTGACAAAGAAGAGCAAACGCATCAGGTGCAATCTCCATTTTGGTGGCATCTTGGTAAGTGAATTTCCGCTTCCTTTCAGGGTTCTAATTTGCGTGTCCATCGTTTAACTTAACCAGAAGAATTTAGCTGTAATTAAGGTTCCGCCTAGAAGCAGAGGACAGAGGGCATACAAGAAGATCGTTAAGAGTTTCTTATGCCTCTTTGAGGTAGAGTCCTTGGTTCTGATATAGGCTTCTGCTATGACTAGTGGGACTAGGTAACTTGCGAAGTACAGAAATCGGTCGAACCAACCCGTAAGATCGGAAGCAACACCTGGAGCTGTGAAACCAGTAATAAGAAACCAGGTACCAAAACCTATTCTGAAAAACCAAACCCCACTAACGACAATAAAGGTTCGGATGGCCCAACGTCTGTGTTCCTCAAATTGCCTCTTCATTCCCGTCCTCCATGCCATGATTCCAAATCCAATGATTAAAATCCCATTAATTGATGTGGCGATTCTTCCGAATTCTCCACCGATTGTTGCAGGACGATTGAAGACCATAAACAAGGCTCCTGCACTGATCAATATTGCTGTAAAAATGTAGATCCTACCATTCCACTTGTGAAATTTGCTACCCTTCGACCTAAGACGAGGAAGAAACTGCAAGGGTCCACAAACGGTGATGACAAAGGCAAGAAAGATGTGTACAATCAAGGCAATGTTTCCCACCATATCACCTTCTATGATTCCATGAATCATAGACTCTGTCCAAGATTGCCAGTCACCCTTGATTGCAGTCCCACCAAAGTGTATGAATATGTATAGCGCGAAGGCGACCTGCCCTCCTAAGCCAATGAAGAATAGGGATCTTACTGAACGCTGTAGATGGCTATTTGCTGACTTCATATGTAGATATTAAGGTGACTATTGTCCAAAGATGAGGACCTTTCCAGCACTAAATGGAACAGATAGGTGACTTGCTACAAAGCCTCTGCAAGATGCACAAAAGCATCTGCAAGTCTAATTGCTAATCCTGTGAAAAAAGGACTTCTTATATGAAGCGGAGATTGGAATGATCTTACTACCTATGGTGACATTGCTTTTTTCTACAACATCGATCTTGGCGATGGAAACCATGTAGGACTTATGAACTCGGCATATTCGATCTGAAGGAATTAGAAGCTCTAGGTCACTAAATTTTTGGAGGGTCATAATGCTTGTCTTATCACTGAGAAAAATTCTCCTATAGTCTCTCATTCCTTCGATATAAAGCACCTTATCGAAGTTGACCTTGACCAATCGGTTTTCAGATTTCACAAAAATAAAATCGCGGGCCTCCGTTCTCGAGTCTAAGTTGGCTTGCACCTTGTTCACAGCAAGTAAGAAACGTTGAAAGGTGAAAGGCTTCAGTAAGTAGTCAGTCACGTTAAGTTCATAGCCTTTCAACGCATACTCCTGGTAGGCTGTAGTAATAATTACTTCCGATTGAATAGGAGAACTTTCTAATAGTTCGATTCCTGATAACTCATCCATGTTGATGTCTAAGAACAGAATGTCTACGGGGTCAGATTTTAAGTGGGATAAGCCATCCAGCGCATTGTCATAGGCAGCGGATAGTTGAAGAAAAGGGACCTTGTTCACGAAGGTCTTGGTCCTTTGCATCGCAAGGGGTTCATCTTCTATGATAAGGCAACTATACTGCTTCATAAAGAATATCTAGGGATACCTTGTAAGAATTTTCATCATTTTCTATTTCTAGGTGGTGTTGTTTTGGGTAGAGAAGTTTAAGGCGCTTGGCGATTAGATCATTTCCCAAGCCATTGCTTTCTGCTGGGTTAATCCTACTTGGATCCAACCTATTTTCACAAGTCAAATTCACAGAGGCACCATTTACATGAACCTTGATTCGAATAGCATCTTTGAGTTTCTTATTGTTTGTATGCTTGAAGGCGTTTTCGATAAATGGGATAAATACTAGGGGAGCAATCTTCCTAGAGCTTGAGTCACCCTCCACTGTGTATGTGACATAGTGCTCGTTCGCTGTTCTGATTTTCTGCAATTCTACGTACTTGTGGATGTATTCTAGCTCTTGCTCTAAAGGAATCTTTTCCGTCTTGGTTTCGAAGAGCATAAAGCGCATAATGTCGGATAGCTTATTGAGGTAGGTAGATGCCTTCTCTGCATCGCCAAGAATTAGTACATCAATGTTGTTCAGGGTATTGAACAAGAAGTGCGGATCAAGCTGTGACTTGACAAGGGCAAGTTCCATCTCATGATTCTTCTTTAACAAGGCTTCCTTCATCTTAATCTCTTGAAACCAGGTAATGAAGCCCCTTATCACAAAGGCGACAACACCATTAATGAAAGAAATAAAGGCCACAATGAGGATGGCCACGTAGTTGGATTGACCATAGCAAGACCATCCCATATTTGCAGTAAACCGAAGTGTAAGTGCAGCTATGAAAAAGCAGGCAAAGGAAACCAAGATTCCTGAGATAAGAGCGTGACTTATCTTTCTCTGCTGCAAGTATCGTGGAAACAAGAAGAAGTAAAACGTATAAAAAGACACAAGGGCGGGCACAATCGCAACACCAATTATGACCCCTCCATAGAACCTTAGTTCTTCAGGTGGGATAGATTCAGTTTGACTAAGCACCCCATATCCAATTGCACAAAGCATGAAATAGGCAAACCAATAGGACAAGTGGAGCAATAGGATTGCTGATCTCTTCATAACATAGCTAAGATCAGACTAATTATTCACAAAAGCTCGGGCATTCGGCGAAATCCACCTTTTAGTCTGCAAGTTTCTTATTCCAACTTAATGAATTTGCCTGTTTGCTTACCTTCATCACTTGTGACAATTACATAGTACATGCCCGAGTCAAGGTCTTGTATATTTATTTTGTGGACAGATTGGTTTCCATTGACATTAAGAAGCTCAATTCGCTGTCCCACATTGTTGTATACTTCAATGGTGGATTTTCCAGGTGCCCTCCCTTGAAGATCCAGAATAATTTCAGAACGAGCAGGATTAGGAGAAATATTGAGTTTCGTGGCTACCCACTCTGTTTCGTTGTTATTGACTGCAAATTGAGAATTGTTCACTACAAGGATGACTGAGGCTATCTGGCCACCTGCATCCGAAAACTTAATTCCTACTTCATTTTCGGATTGAAGGAGGTTGATGGGAACAGGAATCTCTATCATCCCAAAAAAGTCATCTCGATTGGCCTGATCGTATCCCTGCCAATTACTTGGAACAGCTACCTCTGTGCCGTTGATGGTGACCTGAGGTTGTTTGCTTCTATCGTGTTTCCTTGAGATGCTCATCCTAAGTGAGGCATACCCATTTTCAACTTCTACGCCACTAAAGTTGAATTTTTCCGTATTAAAAAGTTCAATTTCTGCAATGTGGTTCTCGGAGTAGTACTTCTTCTGGACAACTTCCTTCTCCACTGGAATTTCGTCCGCAAAGTTATAGGTAATCACTGCAGTCTCACCTGGTATCAGGTCGATACTTCCTAGCGCCTCATCCATCATTTCATCGATGAAGTCGGGAAGCTTGTCATCATATATTCTTAGGGACTTAACATTCACATTCTCTAGACCTTCCAAGCCTGACCATAGTTTCAAATTAACCTTCTTGTCGAAGTCATCAAGGTTGCTTAGGGCGACATGTAGCTGCTTGCCATCAGCAAGCGCGTGAATTTGAATATCTGGGTTGTCAGTTTTGATAAAAACCCTATGTCCCTTGAAGTCCTTCCATAACTTGTAAAAATTTATCCTTGGCGTGAAAACCCAACCTGTTGGATTGGGTTCGCCAATATTGGAAGGCTTAAATAAGGCAGGATTGTAGGGTTGGTAGTTGTTATTAGCGTTAATATGCCAAGTGGACTTGTCAGTAATAAATGGAATGGAAATGGCCATATTTTCCTCTCTTTCCAGAAGATTGAAGAGGATGTGATTGATGGACTTCACAGCTTGAATATTCCTAAGATCGCTATAATCGTCACCAAAACCTTGCTCGATTCCTCCATACTCCGAAATGGCATGTGGCTTCACAACACCCCATTTTGCATAGCTATAAGTTTCTATCAGATCCAGGATGGCCTCAGAATTACTACCCGATCTTCGATTATTTTGCCCAGAAACATTGATGCCATCATACAAGTGCGTAGCAAAAGCATGCATGTGTTCACCAGCAATGTCCATAAACTTCTTTTGGTAACTTTCCCAATGTTCGAAGTTGTTGATTTCTAGTGATGGCCAAGCTGCTGAGTAACCGATGACTTTCATGTTGGCAAGAGCTGGAGCCTCATTTATAGCCTTGCCTACTGAAGCGTAAAGTTCCGACATCTGAGTGACAATCGCCGCATTCTTAGTAGCATTATAACCTCCTTGGTAGTACTCGGATGCATGAACAAAGGGTTCGTTCATCACCTCAAAAAACTCAGGTCGTCCCCCATCATCCACGAAATTTTTCCAATATTCGACTGCCCACTCTCCGGCCTTGTCAACGTTTAGAAGATCTTTAAAAGCGTTTGCTGGGTGCTCCGTTGCAATAAACCTACCCACACCCCTAAGGTCATCATTGCCACTTTTTGGAGCTGGATATTCTCCTACTTCGCCTGTTTTTTGCTTGGCAAATGAATATGGACCCCAGAACTGTCTTCCTCTTCCCACATCGTAAGTGGAATAGAAACTTGCCAGATCGCTGTCATTGCTGTTGCCATGAAGATTGAAAAAGTTGCTTCGATCTAATTCCGATACATCGTTCAAGTAGCGCTTTACGGTTCGATTGATTTCGACTTGGACAGTCTGTGCAACTGCAAGAGCACTGAAGAGCGTGCATAAAAAGATAAAAAATGTAGACCTAGTTTTCATATTTCAAGACTTTGAGGTGATGATAACGAATAAGCCGATCTTTAGGAAGATTTTAAATGACATCACTTGTTCTTCGAATCGTATGTTTCTAATAATTGTTGATATGTTCTGTTATGAGGCACCTTGCGAAAGGAATTTTGAGCATGGAGGTGCGACAGCACTTGACCCCAAAATTATCTTAATAAAGTCCTAAATTGGGTGCGATAAAGGTATCCGTACTTCTCTTTCCATCGAAAATTAGCAAGTGATTTGTAAGCCCCATAGATTTGTTGAAAATTAAAATTATGAGAGTGTTTATTTTGTGTTTTGTTTTAATTATTTCGTCTTCTTGCTTGCTTCATGGACAAGTTAAGAACTACAATTTCAAGAAAGGTGAGGTGCTCGATGTCCTCCTCTTAATCCAAAAAGAAGGAGAAAAAGAGTCAAGTAAGGAGTACTTTACTGAGGCCATACCAATAGCAAAAAGTCTAGGTTATGAGCCTCAACCTAGCTTTAAAGTTAAAGAAGCACCAAGCGAAGGCAACTTCCACCCGCAGTCGCTTGTTTTTGGAAAGTGGAGGAGCCTAGAAAACCGGCTTGAAAGCCTGAGCTTCCTCGAAAAGAAGGTCAAGGATTTTCATGAACTACGGAGAAAGATCTGGTCAAGTTTCAACCTTACTTACTACGAAATCGATGAAGAATTAAGATTTCAAGTAGATGAAAGTAGGTACAATGTTGCTCTTGCTTATTGGAAAAATGAAGATGACCTAGAATTCTTCAAAAAGTACAGAGCTGTCCTTGAAAGAAGTGGTGGGTCTTTGCTCCTAGACTTGGAAAACGGAACCTCCCCTTTTGGATATCTGTACAATCCTGACCGTTTCCTGCTCGTTTCATTTCAGAATGAAAGAGATTTCTTAAGGTACAAGAAGATGTTTTCTAAAATGAATGTGAAGGGAATCTCACACTTTAATGAATTCAAAATCGACTAGGACGAAGATGACAGAGCAGATACTGAATCAATTGATTTATTTCGCATACCTGCAGAGTGTTTTCTTAGTTGGGATCTATCTTTTCTCGCCTAGTACGAGAAAAAAAATCAACAGCTTCGTCCTCGTTCTTGTCTTGGTATTGATGGTTGGATTAAGTGGGAGGGTGTTGTTTATGAGTGGTTTCTTCGGAAACACAAAAATTATTTTTCTTTCGGAAATGGCAACCCTCTTGTTTGGCAGCACCATTTACCTTTTCACTCGTTCATCCCTCTACTTACGTCCATTTTCACGTAGGGACCTTATACACTATGCTCCTGCAATCATCTATAATGTGCTCCTAGTGCTGTTCTTTGTTGTGCCGGCAATAGCTTCCAATTCTGAGCAAGGAAGTGAGGCTTACTATGTTAAGACGTTGATCTTTGTAGGTGTCGGATTACTTGTAAATCTGTCTTACTATCTTGCTAGTTTAGGTCTATTTATTGAATTCAGAAATAGGATCGAGCAAGAAACGAGCCACGTGCTAAGACTTAAGTTCTTCACTTATTTTTTGGCTGCTATAGGCCTCTGCATGATCTCTTGGACTACGATTTACGGTTTGGAATTAGGTGGCTTCAAAGTGCTTTCTAAGCAGATTTGGCAATTGATTTGGTTTAGTATTGCGATCATCATTTTACTACTCGCTTTTTACACAATTCGAGAACCCGAAGTCTTTGGCTTCAAATTAGAGCCGGCTAGTAAGAAGTATCAGAATTCGAAATTATCGGTAGATGATATGGAGGTGTTGAAACTTAGATTGGAAAAAATAATGGTGGAGCAAAAGCCCTACCTAAATCGAAAGCTCTTAAAGGCGGAGCTTGCCAAGTTATTACAGATAAGTAATCCTGAAATGTCTCGGGTTCTTAATGAGAAAATAGGGATGAATTTCTTTGAGTTTGTGAATCACTATCGAATCAACGAGTTTATCCGACTTGCTAGCTCTGAAAAAGGAATCCACATGTCCTTCTTTGGGCTCGCACAAGAGGCCGGTTTTAATTCGAAGACTACGTTCAATAAGTCTTTTAAGATGAGGATGGGCAAAACACCGAAGTCCTACCTGCAGGAATTGCGTGCTTAGTGTCACTTTTTTTATTGGAGATTAATCAATACTGAGATTTGGTGGAGTACCGAAGATTACGGACCTGTCTGTTTCTATGAAATTCAAGAAGTAAGTTAATGTTAAAGGTCTGGATGGTTCTGTGAGAAGATCGTTCAGCGAAAGGTTAGATAATAATGACTTACATTAATGGTAGGCCGAAATCCGCTTCAGTAGCTGGAGAGTAGGCCTTATTTTGTGGAGCCAAGCGAAGATAACATCCTTCAAGGTAGTTTTTGTTTGGCCCACTAGTAGGCCTAGCTTTTAATTCCGAATGACTTCGAATAAGCGGTATTTTCCGCAGACTTCCTCCTCTCTTTCGAAGAAATTGCTTTTCTTAAACTTGTTTTAGAAATTAAAATTTGAAAAGAAACTGATAGAAGGAGCTAATATCATTGACATCGTCATTTTGATGGGTGCCATCCAAGGCATCTTCTTTGCTGCTTACCTGTCCTTCAAACCCTTGCGCAACAGGCGAGCTAGTTTCTTCCTTGCCTTATTTATTTTTTCATTCGCGGCCAATTCGATTTACTATCTATTGGAGACTTTTGGACTTAGGAAGGGACTAGGATTTTGGGACTTTTCGATTCTATACTGCCCCTTGCTGGTAATCACATCATTCTATTTTTTCGTACGCTTCCTAGTAGATTCCAGAACGAAATTGCAAGTATGGGAGAAGCTAATTTGGATTCCTTGTGGATTTCAAGTGTTTTGGCAAGTGACTGGCAGCATATTGACTCTCACCTCCTTCCCCTCCATTATTAGAAGTCAAAGGACCATATTTCAGGTCTATGGCATTTTCGACCTCCTATTGATCGGCCTTAGCGTTTTAATTCTGGGATTTGTCATCTATCGCATCAAAAACTTTGACCATCAGTTGGAGCGCAACTTCTCTGACATAAGTAGCTACAGCTTGATATGGCTTAACCGCCTAATCTTCATGCTAATTGGAATCTTGCTGTTTTTTGCAATTCCTGGGATCTATGAAAATGCCACTGGGAATACTTCGTATGAAATGTACTACCCCATGTGGATTTTTTCCTCGATTCTTATCTATTGGATTGCCTATACGACCTACGCTCGAAGGCAGGGACTTACACCAGACCTCATTGAACAATCCGCAACACCACAAGTCAACAAGTTGTCCGAGAAGACTAAAAAGTACCATTCACAGTTGCAAGAACTTATGCTCGAGGAGAGATTGTATTTAGATCCAGACCTTAGTCTTAAGAAACTTGCCAGGCAACTTGATATTAGCGGTGGATACTTGTCGCAGGTTATTAACCAATATGAGTCCAAGAACTTCTTCGAATTCATAAATACATTCAGGGTGGATGAGGTTAAGCGTAAAATGGCATCTTCTGATTTCGACCACTTGAACTTGCTAGGTATTGCATATGATTCTGGATTTAAGTCGAAATCAACATTCAACCTTGCCTTCAAGAAGATCTCTGGAAAGACTCCTTCCCAATTCAAAAAGGCACTTGCAACAAATTAGAGGTCCTAGGGCTTTAAATCGGACTATAAAAACGTCCTAATTCTTTAAATATAGGCTCATCGGTCGATTAGGGGATTGAAACAAGGCACATTTGTCTCAATAGAAATATTCATCAAAAGAATAAGTAATGAAGTATCTAAAGACAAAAATATTCTTAGCCATCACGGGACTGATGATCATAGTTGCCTGTGCCTTTAATTATCAACCGAAGAATTGGACTGGTGTTTCAGTGGATGGGGAAAGGATAGAATGTGAAAAACACTCTATTAAGGTAGCCGAAGTTCGAAGTGATCCAAAGTCGAGATTTATTAAGATCGAATATGTGCGCTTAAGAAGCTTCTCAGATAATCCAGAACCTCCTATTTTCTTTTTGGCGGGCGGCCCTGGCCAGTCTGCTACAGATCAAGCGGACAATGAAAATTACCTGGCATATTGGGCACAATTTCTAGAAAAGCGAGATGTAGTCTTAGTTGATCAAAGAGGAGTGGGCAGGTGGTTGTTCTTTTGGGTCAATTTAAAAAAATTACCGGAAGATGTATTTGTGTCCTATGAAGTTGCCAGTACGCACTTTCAGTCTATGGCTAAGAAGGCCGCGAAGGGGTTTAGAAAACGAGGCTTCGATGTGAATGGATACAATACCATGGAAAGTGCAGCTGATCTTGATGAAATTAGGGAGCTTCATGGCTATGAGACCATTGTTCCTTTTGGATTCAGTTATGGGACCCACCTAGCCTTGACATATATGAAGTACTATGGTCCTAGAGTAGAAAAGTCAATAATGATAGGAAGTGAGGGACTTGATAATACTTACAAAGATCCAATGGACCTAGATAGGCAATTGCAAAAACTAGGCAATCTACTTAGTCAAGACAGCATTCTTGGACCACAAATTCCAGATATGATGGTACTGTATAGAGATGCCGCCGCAAGACTGGATAGAGAACCTGTGACGATTACTTTAAAGACACCCTTGAAAATTAAGAGGGATGTCAGGGTTGGAAAATTTGGTCTCGAATACATTATGAGGAGGGATTTGGGAGATGCATCCGACCTTAGATACTTTCCTAGATTGTTGCATAATATCGCTCATGGAGATGGATCTGAACTGCAATTTTACATGCAGAAACGATACATAGAGTTTATGGGTTTTTCTGGGATGACCATTTCTATGGATCTTGCATCTGGTCTTAGTTCGGAGCGAAGGGAAATGATAGCTTCTGGAGAAAATTCAAGTGTTCTAGGTAAGATTGCGAATTTTCCATTTTTGGATGTGGAAGATTTTTTTCCAGTGAAAGATTTAGGAGATGAATTCAGGGCTTCATTTAGCACTGCTGCACCTGTTCTTTTCCTATCTGGAGACTTAGACAGCAATACACCTGCCTACCAAGCTGAGCAGATTAGTGAGACATTTTCAAATAGTACGCATTTAGTTGTGGAAAATGCTGGACATGAGCAGATTCAGTTTCATCGGCAGACGACCATTGCAATTGAGAGGTTTTTGAGAGGGGAGGATGTTGGTGGAATGGAAATAGCTTATCCGGCGTTGGAGTTTAAGGGGTTGGGGGGGTAGGGTGTTGGGGAGTTAGGGAGTTGGCATTTTGGGGCGTTGGCATATTAGGACGTTAGTGTGTTAGCGCGTTAGCGTTTTAGCGTGTTAGGGTGTTGGAGTGTTAGGGTGTTGGAGTTTAGGGGAGTTGGGGTGTTAGGGTAGTTGGCGTTTTTTGGGGTGTTAGGGCGTAAGGGAGTTGGGATGTTAGGGTTTTGGGAGGTAGGAGGAGTGGGTTAGGGGGGTGGTTGTGGGAAGTGTATTGCTAGGCATGTTCATTTAGATTAGAAACAGTTCTTCGGTATGAGAGTAGAAATTCGTAGATCCATAAAATCTGTTCAGAAAAATAATTGTCCACACTTTCAGTAGTGAGCCAAAGCTTATACTTCTTTTCGACCTTGAACGAAATTTTATTCAGTGGGTTTGTTAATCGGAAAGACTTCATTTTCAGCATCTTATCTTACGTTTTTTACTTCAGTAAAAAAAATCTCAATGCGCTTATAAAATCTATTAAGAAAAGTTACCTTTGCAGCGATTTTTAAGAAGCTTATCAGGAATGGATATAAAACGCTTGTT
>CAZMYK010000025.1:0-17096 GCA_964570435.1 uncultured Saprospiraceae bacterium
ACAGTGTACGACTTACTAAAGTGTGCAAAGGAGCTTGGTATTTATGCTGAGAATGGTGAGTCTCGCCTTAAAAGGCGAGGTCCCATGAATTGCTGCGAGAGAATAACATTCCGCTTATGAAAGGGAGGTCTAAAGGAGTTGTAAAAAACAGCGTACGACTTACTAAAGTGTGCAAAGGAGCTTGGCATTTATGCCGAGAATGTTGCAGTCTCGCCTTAAAAGGCGAGGTCCTATGATTTACTGCGAGAGTATCTTTCAAGGCATGTAATAAACTATATTGTATATCTACTGAAGGAGCAAAGGGGTGAATTTTCACTTACTTGCTCGATGCATGATTAGAATTTTTATCAGCAGGCCTTCCTAAGTATTACAATTCCATCTTTTTAGGCTTTGACGGGGACAGGGTTGTACAGACCATATTTCCTCCTGGTTCATTCTGCTCTGTGCTTGAAAGTATTTAGCTATCAGGCATTTTGTCAGCAAATGTGGCATCTAAAGAAGTGACTAGATCTGGTGGTGAAAGACTCTCACCTCCTTCTTTTGACGAATGAGCGCTGCCTTTGGGTCTAACTGTGTGGTCTTTTTCGAGGTCTTGTTTCATAATTTTAAGGTGTGTACTAAAAAGTTGAAGATTATTTAAAATTAGCAAGTACTTATAATGCTCATCTGAATGGGTGAGGTCTCATGTTTTGTTATTTTTATGTCTTAAAAGCATGTGCTATCAATAGAGACTAAGAATTTAACAAAGTACTATGGAAAATTCCTAGGAATTGAAGACGTATCCCTGTCCATCAATCAGGGTGAAGTGTTCGGCTTCATAGGCCCCAACGGTGCAGGAAAGTCTACAGCAATTAGGACCTTAATGGGTCTCTTGATGCCTACCTCAGGCAGTGCTGAAATTCTAGGGATGGATATTAGAACCAAGGGTGACGAAATTAGGAAGAGGGTAGGCTACTTACCCTCGGAGGTCCACTTCTATGATAGAATGAGTTCTAGGGAATTACTTGGATACCATTGCCGCTTTCATAAGATGAAGGATCTCGCAAAGATTGATGAGCTAGCTGACTACTTTGAATTAGACTTAGAAAAAGAAATTGATGACCTGTCTTTTGGAAACAAGAAGAAATGCGGCATCATTCAAGCCATTATCCACAATCCGGAACTGTTGATCCTAGATGAACCTACCTCAGGGCTTGACCCCCTTATGCAGAATAAATTCTTCCAGAAATTAGAAGACCTAAACAAGGAAGGACGCACCATCTTTTTCTCCTCTCATGTACTTTCGGAAATTCAGAGGATATGCAAACGAGCGGCAATCATAAGGAAGGGAAAGATTGTTCAAATCGAGGACATAGACACCCTACTCAAGAAGCAAATGAAGTTGGTCAAGGTCATTTTCAGAAAGATGCCTGCTGATTTAAAACTGCCAAAGGGTGCCCAGAGGGAAAATGTGATCAAAATGAAGTTGTCCTTCGAATACCTAGGTTCTATGAATGCCCTGGTGAAATGGTTATCCCAGCATGAAGTTTACGATGTTACTATGACAGAACCTGACCTAGAATCTCTATTTATGAATTACTACGAACGATGATTTGGAATTTGTACCATAAGGAACTAAAAAGGAACATGAGGAACCTCCTTATCTGGTCCTTTGTCGTGGTTTTTCTAACCCTAACCACGATGGCAATGTACCCTTACATGAAAGACATGGGAGAGTCGATGGCTGGAATGATGAAGATGATGCCTCAAGGAATGTTGAAGGCTTTCGGAATCGACCCAGAAATGTGGTCTAGCATATTGGGCTTGTATAATACCTACTATGGCTTCTACTTGGTCCTCTTAATGGGAATATTTTCCGGGACGAACGGTGCAACAACTTTGTCTAAGGAGGAACGAGATAAGACCTCTGAATTTCTGCTTACCCTGCCTTTGACAAGGAAGTCAATATTCATTACGAAGATGCTCACCATTTTGACCCTGCTTCTACTTATCGTAGCGATTCAGATGCTAGGGACATTGGTAGGCATTTGGGTCTTTGCTGGAGGAGAAGCGGATTGGAGCATTTTCGCTACCATGCATTTTCATGGCTTTGTCTTGTTGCTCTTCTTCACATCCGTTGGGGTCTTTGTTTCAATGTTACTAAAGGCAAAGCTAAACTTTATGGGAGTGATCGTTGGGATTGTCTTTGGTTCCTACTTTCTAGACGCTATTTCAAAAGCCGTCGAGCAAGTTAAGTGGTTAGGCTTCTTGTCTCCGAATCACTATTTGAACTTTAATATCTTCACTCCTAACTATGGCTTAAACATGGGAGCGGTGATTTTTTTCACCTTGCTTTCGATCACCCTTGTGGTCATTTCCTACTTCAGATTCCGAGGTCGCGATATTTCATAGACCCGGAGAAGACTGAAATTATCTACTGAGGTATCTTCCTAAGGTGGAGGTCAATATTTCTCTGACTAATATTAAAATGGTTAAAAATTTGATTCCATAAATAATGAAAGTAATTTTAGTGCTGCTCTTTCTAGGGCTATCGCAACATTGACATAAATAAAGGAAAACAACATAGATGACATACGATAATTTCACTATCAAAGCACAGGAGAGTATTCTGAGAGGCCAGCAGCTTGCAGGAGGAAAGGATCAGCAGGTTGTAGATACCAGTCACCTAATACTGGGAATAATTGAAGTAGATGAAAAGGTACCAGAATTCCTATTCAATAAGATGGGTGTGAACTTGGGTCAACTCAAGGTGGAGCTGAATGATGAAATTGCCTCCCTTCCTAAGGTAGAAGGTGGAGGAAAGCAATACCTTTCTAATGATTCGAATAAGGCCCTTGCCAAGGCTAAGAAGCTTATGAAGGAATATGGCGATGAGTTTATCTCAGTCGAAGTGATTCTTCTAGGCATCATAGATGGGACAGATAAAACCGGAAAAATCATCAGGGGAATGGGCGGCAGTTCTAAATTGCTGAAAGAAGCCATTAAGGAACTTCGCAAGGGAAGAAAGGTAACGGACCAAAGCGGAGATGGAAACTACAATACACTTAAGAAATTTGCAATTAATCTGAATGCAAGGGCTGAAAGCGGGGAGCTAGATCCAATTATTGGAAGGGATGAGGAGATTCGCCGAATACTCCATATTCTTTCGAGAAGGAAGAAAAATAATCCTATCCTAATCGGTGAGGCAGGTGTAGGAAAGACAGCCATTGTAGAGGGAATTGCTTGGAGGATTGTAAAAGGTGATGTTCCGGAAAACCTACTTAGCAAGCAGATCTTTGTACTAGATATTTCTACCCTTGTAGCAGGTGCCAAGTACAAAGGAGAATTTGAGGAGAGACTTAAGTCCATTATCAAGGAGGTAAAAGAATCTGCTGGAGAGTTCATTCTCTTCATAGATGAGATTCACACATTGATTGGTGCTGGTGGTGGAAACGGTGCCATGGATGCAGCGAATATCTTGAAGCCAGCATTGGCAAGGGGTGAGATTAGAACCATTGGAGCGACTACCTTGGATGAGTACCAGAAGTACTTCGAAAAGGACAAGGCCTTAGTTCGAAGGTTCCTCACTGTTTTCATAGAAGAGCCATCAGTGCCAGATACCATCTCTATTCTTCGTGGAATCCAAGAAAGGTATGAGGTATATCACAAAATGGACATCCTTGATGAGGCCTT
The DNA here is from genome assembly GCA_964570435.1 of uncultured Saprospiraceae bacterium. Taxonomy (GTDB): domain Bacteria; phylum Bacteroidota; class Bacteroidia; order Chitinophagales; family Saprospiraceae; genus Portibacter. Next base: position 3,673 of record CAZMYK010000025.1, read on the forward strand.
GGTAGCGGCGGCAGAATTATCGCACCGATACATCACGGAACGACAACTCCCGGATAAGGCCATAGACGTTATTGACGAGGCTGCGGCAAAGTTGAGGTTAGAACTTGACTCAGTGCCGGATGAAGTAGATGAATGGGATAGAAAAGTCAGACAACTAGAAATAGAGAAGGAAGCAATAAAGAGGGAAGGCGACAAGCGAAAACTAAAGGCCATTTCAGAAGAAATTGCGAATGCAAGGGAGAAGCTGAATTCCATCACTGCTGCTTGGAAGTCTGAAAAAGAAATCGTGGATGAGATCCAGGAAATTAAAAAGGAAATAGAAGAGTTTGAGCACCAAGCAGAGGTAGCCGAAAGGGAAAGTGACTTCGAGAAGGTCGCAAGAATTAGGTACGGAGATTTGAAGGACAAGACTGCCCACCTGGTTGAGGTAGAGAAAAAATTGGACGACCTTCCGGAGGGTTCAAGATTCACCAATGAGGAAGTGACTGCTAATGATATTGCCGAGGTAGTTTCCAGGTGGACCGGAATTCCCTTGCAGAAAATGATGAAGACAGAGCGTGAAAGGCTATTAAATCTTGAAGATGAAATAGGTAAGCGCTTAATAGGTCAGAAAGAAGCAGTGGTGGCTGTTTCGGATGCCATCAGACGAGCAAGGGCAGGACTCCAAGATCCTAATCGGCCTATTGGCTCCTTCATCTTCTTAGGACCTACAGGTGTTGGTAAGACCGAACTAGCTAAGACTCTAGCAGATGTTCTTTTCGATGACGAGAAAGCCATTGTGAGGATCGACATGAGTGAGTACCAAGAAAAGCATTCGGTGTCAAGGTTGGTCGGAGCACCTCCAGGCTATGTAGGTTACGATGAAGGTGGTCAATTAACCGAAGCCGTAAGAAGAAGACCTTATAGTATTGTCCTACTGGATGAAATAGAGAAGGCGCATCCTGACACATTCAATATCCTTTTGCAGGTACTTGATGATGGACGATTGACCGATAACAAAGGACGGGAGGCTAATTTTAAGAATGCCTTAATCATCATGACTTCCAATATGGGATCTGATGTCATTCTTGAGAACTTTGAAGATCTAGAAGCTGTAGGCGAGGAACACAGGCAGGACATTATTGATACGACAAAAATCGAGGTTTTCGAAGCGCTGAAAGAAAATCTAAGACCCGAGTTCTTGAATAGGATCGATGATAAAATAATGTTCTTACCGTTGACAAAGGAGGAGATCAAAAAGATTGCCTTCTTATTGCTTAGAAAGGTTCGAAAAAACCTTGCCCGACAAGGTTTGAAAATAGAATTGACAGACCAGGCTATGGACCTCCTTGCGGACCTAGGATATGACCCGCAATTTGGAGCCAGACCACTGAAAAGGGTGATTCAGAATGAAATCATAAATGAACTTTCTAAGTTTGTCCTAGGTGGTTCCTTGGTAGAAGGTGAAACGATATATGTGACCACTAATAATAAGGGCTTTGTCTTTTCAGAAGAAATCACAGAAGATAGCGGCAAGCCTAAGGCCAGCAGTCAGAAGCCAAAGAAGTCGAAGAGAGAGAAGGACGTTGAAGCTTTGAATAAGGCCACTAAAAATGTGGAAGATGCAGTCAAAGATCTTAAAGATGAGACTTCCTCAAATGGAGCACAGCCTAAGCCTGAACCGGATCCTGGAGAAAATTGATAGCGGTGTAAAAAAAGAACTGAAAAGGTACTTGGTTTCAAATGTTAACCAAGTACCTTTTTTGATGTTGAAAAAGAGCTAGATGAATGAGTTATTGCATCTTGACCATATTTTGAATCCTTTTTTGAGTTTCGAACTTGCTACTTGCCAATGGTCTGAACTCCCTAGCCACAAGCCCAAAAATAGGGTGACATATTAATTGGCGGCCTAATGGCGACCCCAAAATTTGACCTTCCTTGCCGAAAAGATGCATGTTTGCTCGAGATGATCTTTCTCACTCCTTCGATCTAACTATTGTCTGTCTTCCTCCATAGGAAGTTACTTTTTTCACCTTTTAAATACTTGTCATGAGAAAAACCATTTTATGGATCGTTGGAATTTTACTCGCCCTTATTGTATTATTGGGTGTCTTTGCTACCTGGAAAATGAACAACTTTCTATATGCGAAGAAACCACTCTACCTCACCTTCACTATTGATACTTCAGACATTGAATTTATGTGGGCGGAGAAGGAATACGACAACTTTCTTGAACCCAATAATGCAATGATTATACCTACGAAATTGCAAGGGCTTTCTAATTCCTTCTACTTTCAGTTCGATACGGGTGCTCCTACCTCTATGGTGTATGGTAAGCCATTGCAAGCCTTGCAAGCTCACAGCGATGAATTTCTCAGTGTAGAAAAAGGTAAAAGGACGTTCCTCAAGCAATTAAGTGTAGACCTCGGTGGTGCTGCCTTCGATGCCAAAATGATAAAGATTTTGGAGGGCTTTGGAAAAGAGGTGGACCTGGCGGACACCAGCAAGGCCATCATGTTGGGAACCATTGGCTCTGATATTTTCGACAAGAGGTGTGGTATGATCAATTTTCAAGATGCTTATATAAAGGTCTATCCTGAACGACCAGAATGGATGGCTGGGCTACCAGCCTTCTTACCTTTCAACTTCAAAGGTAGGCGCTTCATATTTCCAGCTGAAATTGAAGGAAAGAAAATTCAAGTGTTTTATGATTCTGGAAGCAGCCCATTTGGATTGTGGACTTCTAAAAGGCGTGCTCGAAAATTCGCAAAGGAAGGAGCTGAAGAGATTGCCCTTGATGGCAATAGCTGGGGCAATACGATTGCGATTCGCCACTTGCCCTCTGATAAGATGATTTCTATCGGTGGAACTGAATTAGAACTTCGAAGAGCCAGCTACCTTGATAAGTATTCTTCGGCGCAAAGATTTCTAGCTCCTCTTTCGAAAATAGATGGATTGCTTGGAAACAAGGCTCTAGTTGAAAGCAAGTTGATTTTCGATTGTATAAAGGAAGAGTTCTTGGTCTTGGATGAAGGAGGCAACAATCCGTAATAAGATATACATATTTTCATAGGACATGGACTGGTGATCTGTTCAGTTTATTCATAAACAGATTCGCACGATCTATTCCTCTGAAGGCCATCACTTTGATACGTGGTCAGCTTTTAACTTTACTGATTTCAAGATTTTGATTATTAATTCAGCATTTTTTTCACGGTAGTCATTCGTAGAAAAATTCAACTTGCTATGTCCGTGCTCAGCTTCTCTTTTTTCCTTTAAGTTTTCGATGAAGACACCGGCTTTTTTACTGTTCCGCCTTTTGGGATAGAATTGTTTTCTTCGGAAATCTAGATTGACTACTTCCTGAATCTCATACATTTCGTAGGTCTGAGAAATCTTTTCTTCCCTATTGGCTAGGAAAATCGTGCAATTGCCAGTTCTGACTGCAATTGTAGTTGAAATTTCTTTCTCCGAGGAACTTGGATACTTAGGATTCCTTCTCGCATCTAGAATTATTAAGTTCTTTTTGATTTTAGCAGAGGTACTATCGGAAAGCTGGCAGGTGGAGATAACCTCTGCTTCGTGGAAGTTAAACAAGGACTTATCTACGTAGTCATAGTAGGTCAATGGCCCTCGATTTGAATACCAACCGAAGTCGAAACGAAACTCGATTTTGCCATTGGAAATGCTGCCCACGGAGGAATCAAGACCCTTTCTTTTGATCAATTTAAAATTTGATGGAACAGTGACTTGAAATCCTCCAGCATCAATAACAAGATCATGAAGATTTGCAATAGATCTTTTACTGCATCCACCTATTGCAAGGCCCATGAGTGTCATCAAAATTATGTTTTTAAAGTGCTTCACTGTTTTGCGATCTGCTAGGTCCCAAGGGCTAAGACAATCCATGAGGTAAAGATCTTAGTACTTAAAAATGTCGAATCTTAACTAAAGAATCATTTATCGAATAAGAAGGTTATTAATTCAATGGATTCTAAAATAAGAGAAGCCATCTCGGGAAAAGATGGCTTCTTATATGCTTATAGATTTAGAATTCTATTAAATATCTATTTCTGAAAGATAAGTCATATTCTGAATATCTGAGTAATCATACTCATAAATTTTTTCTGGACCAACAACAACTAGCAAGCCATTATTCGCTATCACATCAAAAGCCTTGAAGCCGTCGAAGTGATATAGCTCTCGGAGATTATAAGGATCCGAAACATCCATCACCTTTAATCCTGTTTCCGCTTCACAAATGAATAATGTGTTGCCATCGAGAGCGATTCCCCTAGGAGAATCCATTTCAACAGTATTGATATGTATTGGAGCTTGAATATCTGCAATATCAAAGACCCTAATTTCATTCTGGTCGAAGTTGACACACTCGCCAATCACTCGAGAAGAAAGACTAGCATAAGCGTGACTGTCGCTTACAGCAATGGGATCATTAGCGCAAATGTCAAATCCGCCATTGTTATAAGAAGTGATAGACTTGTTAATTGGAATTCCGTTTTCAAGAATTTCATAAATGTACATGGCTTGAGCAGAACCTATGAATAGATTCCCCTTATAATGTAACAGGGACTCAATATTGAAACCTACATCTTGGTCATCTACCAATTTAGGATTAGCTGGGTCACCAAGGGAGAATGTTTGTAGTTTTTCTTTGTTGATGACATACATGAAATCACCGAGGGTGATCACATTAGCATAAGATCCCTGGGTTGTGCTAGTACCCGTATCGCCTGCACTTGCAAAATCCGTTTCACAAGAAATAAAGCTTATTAAACTAAGACTAAGAACAAAGTAGATAACTTTCATAATTCTAATTTTTTAAATTTTTTGACAAGTCGGATTTTCTATAACTTCCATGCTCCAAGATCTAACAAGACCCTTGTCTGGATCAGGGCATACGAAGTATTCGCCTGATCGCGCTTCCTCAGGAAATTGCTCACGCATGTTCTCATAGAAAACGTTTTCAATGTAACTTTCGTATCTGATATTTTCAAAATCCGATATATTTATAACTAACATATGTGGACCATTGTCTGCATAGAGGTAATTATCTTTTATTGTAAATGTTTGGTTTCCCGGAATTCTCCAAAAGTAAATGTAGTTTGGATTCCCAGGAACAGAGTTGTCAATCACATGGATTCCCAGTTTCTTATCATTGACGAAAAGAAAATCACCGACCTTCACAACAGCCCCTTGGCTTACAACCTCTTGAGGCTCTAGTGTTGCAATACCGCTGAAATCAAAGGAATCGAAATATTCGGGCACCATGGCGTCAACAGTGATGCTGTTTTTTTGACAACCGATGACCAAGGCTAATATGACGAAGTAGTAAATTCTCATTGACTAATATCGTATGAAAAATTAAGGTGCGTATAGAAAATAATATTTGGAAAGCTTCTTGCAATTCTAATGGGTCCATCTAGTTGCAGGCCATTGAAATCTAGCCTCTCGCTGCCAGAAGTAATTTGCCTACCCAGCCCTAAGCCACTACCAATATCGATGTATGCTCTCTTGCTGACCTTAAACATCAACTTGTTTTCCACGTTTAATCCTAGCAAGGTATTTCTGTTTTTCAAGTTGTGATCTATGTACCTGAATTCGCCATTAATCGCAGTCGTCACATCGTTAACATATCCGATGCTGTGCCTGAAGTTAAGATGTAGCCCAGACACGAGCGATACCCAAGCGCTTCTTGCTGTGAAGACCTCAAGACCTGGTCTTAAGCGGAAACCCTTACTATTAGATGCGGAAGTGAAAATGAAGCCACTTTCTAGCGAGAAATTGAGGGTCTTAGAAATTCTTCGATCCAAGCTAACTTGGAAGGCAGGATGGCTATTTAAAATGGCAGAAGGGGTGACGCCAATTCTCAACCTAGGAAAGTCCATTTCCTTCTGTCCATTCGCTATGAATGGGACGGAGAATATGAAGATCCAAAGGTAGAGGAGTGCTCTCATGCTACTATAATAATGACTTTTGCGCAGGAATCGCTGCTTTTTTATGCGTTTAATAAAACCTTAACGATCAGGCATTCACCTAATTGTATAGGAAACATTAAGATGAAAATTAGCAAGCACAAAGAATCCAATACTCCTATCTAGTATAAAAAAATCATTGTTTGAATCCAGTCGAGTACTAGGGTCAAGAGGGTTTTCTTCGAAGATTCGATAATCAGCAAGACCTCCTCCAAATGCAAAATTATAGGTCCACCGGCCTCTGGAGTTTTGCAGAAACTTCAAGAGAATGAGTGGGCCCATGTATTGCCGAATTCTTCTGTGGTTCCAATCGATCCTTGTGAACTCACCACTTGGATGAACGGTCCTTGCTATCCTGCTTTCACTTGTCCAACGGTAGTTATAGTAGACACCAAGAGTGAATCCTGTTTTTTCACCGCTTGCTAGAAGAAATTCGACTCCTGGCCTAATCCGAAACCCTCTTGCCTTGAAGGGAGAAAAGAAAATATAAGCGGATTCAAGGTCGAAGTTTACTTTTCTACTTAGTCGCCTGTCAAAAGATAATTGTAGGCCGGGATTGAGATTACCCAGGGCAGAAGGAGTGACTCCTAACGCCCACCTTGGGTATTCGTACTTTTGTCCGGCTAGTCTTGTTGAATAGAGACAAAGAAGAATGAAAAAGGGGATTGTGATCACGAGTCGCATACCTAGTAAATGCAATTTCTTCAAGAATTGCTGCTTTCTTTTTCGACAACTCATTGATTTTCTTCGATTTGCTATAGGTGGTACAAGAAATACTCGACTTACCTTTGTGAAATATACAATACACATGATAAAAAAGAGTAATCTTCTCATTTTTGTTACTTTTGTGCATCAATTTTAGACGAATATGCTATCAAATAAAAAACTAATAAACATAGTTGGTTGGACGGTTTTCGCCATCGCATCTATCGTTTACTTTTTCTCAGCAGAGCGAACTGGAAGTTTGTGGGATTGTGGTGAGTTTATTTTAGGAGCTTATAAGCTTCAAGTGGTCCACCCACCAGGCGCCCCATTGTTTATGATTGTGGGCCGACTTTTTGCCTTTCTTGGAGAAGTATTTTCTGATAAGCTATCTAGTATTGCCTTTGCCGTTAACTTGATGTCTGGTATCTGCACTGCCTTTGCAGCCATGTTTGTCTCTTGGATCACGATGATTTTTGGGAAATTAGCAATTGTCGGGCGTGACGAAGAATTGGAAGGTGCGACAAGAATTGCAAATGCACTTTCGGGTTTGGTTGCTGGTCTTGCAACGACATTTGCTACATCGATTTGGTTTTCCGCTGTGGAAGGTGAGGTATATGCTATGTCTACCTTTTTTACGGCTTTAACTTTCTGGTCAGCTGTGAAGTGGTATGCCCTACCTGAGAGCCATAAATCTGACAGGTGGCTGCTTTTCAGCCTTTATGCAGTAGGCCTTTCAATCGGTGTTCACCTACTTAGTATTCTGACGCTTCCTGCAGTAGCTTTGCTTTACTACTTCAAGAAATATAAGAAACACACCTTACTTGGCGGAATACTCGCCATTGCTGGAGGACTAGTAGCTGTGGGAGTTATTCAGAAACTGATCATTGTAGGAATCCCAACCTTATGGAAGAACTTTGAAATTTTTGCAGTTAATGGAATTGGACTACCCTTCCATTCAGGACTAATTATTACGCTTTTGTTACTAGGAGCCTTGGTTTTTATAGGATTGAAGTATGCCCATTCTAAGGGACTCTATTTGTTGCAAATGTCTTTGGTTGCTTGCACCTTGATTACTATTGGATTCAGCACGATCGGTGTGATCGTAATACGAGCGAACGCGGACACTCCAGTGAACATGAATGTTCCAAGCGATGCAGTTAGATTACTACCCTACCTTAATAGGGAGCAATATGGCGAAAGAGCACTTCTTTATGGGCCTCACTTCGATGCTAAACCCGTAGATGTTAACAGTGAAAAAAGATACGGAAGAGTTGGCGACAAGTATGAATATGTAGATGAAAAATATGACTACGAGTATAGGTCTCAAGATAAAATCCTCTTTCCAAGAATAGGACATACTGATCCAGGAAGACCTCAATTGCATAGGATGTGGTGGGGAAAGGACACAGGTGTTCCAGGAATGGCATATAACCTTAAGTTCTTATTCCAATACCAAATTGGCTGGATGTATGGCCGATACTTTATGTGGAACTTTGCAGGTCGACAAAATGGCGACCAGGGCTACTTCCCATGGGATAAGAGTGCTGGACATTGGGTTTCTGGGATAGGGTTTATGGATGATAGCAAGTTGAATTACGACATGGATGAACTTCCTGAGAGTATGGAAAGCTTTGCCAATAACAACTACTATATGCTTCCATTTCTTTTTGGTCTAATTGGACTTTTCTTCCATGCTAAAAATAGACCCAAAGATTTCGGAGCCTTAATGATGCTCTTCTTGATCACTGGAATTGGTATCATCATCTACTCGAATCAACCTCCTAACGAACCTCGTGAAAGAGATTATGTGTTGACAGGGTCAATATTCAGTTATTGCATATGGATAGGAATGGCAGTGAATGCCATTTTCTTGGGTTTTGTGAAGTACAAGTTCAAGGGAATACCTGCCGCTGCGGTAGCTGGTGCACTAGTAATGGTTGCTCCCCTACTAATGGTGACCGAGAATTTCGATGACCAGGGCAGGAAGGATCACTACGCATCGAGAGACTATGCATCGAACTTCTTGAATTCGCTCGAGAAGGATGCAATTATTTTTACCTATGGTGATAATGATACTTATCCGTTATGGTATGCCCAGGAGGTAGAGGAAATAAGAACAGATGTTCGGGTTGTCAATTTGAGTTTGATTGCGGTGGACTGGTACATCAATAAACTGAGGTCTAAGGTGAATGATTCACCGGCTCTGAAGTTAACCATCTCCGAAGATGCCTACCGAGGGTCGCAAAGAAACCAGGTTTACTTCGATCCACGGAATAATAAGAATCCCACTAACTTGGTTTCGGCCTTGAAACTGATGGGAAGTGATGCAAGGTGGCAGGGTGCACCGGCTCAGGTGAAGGGTTATGTTCCAACAAAGAATCTTGTTATTCCGACGAATCGAGGTGCTGTTAGCAAACTTGGAATGGCTCTTCCTAATGATTCATCCAGAGTGGCTCCTTCCATTCCGTTTAACTTCGGTGATGATAAGCGGGCTCTACGAAAGGATGAAATAGCCGTTATGGATGTGATAGCCTCCAATATTTGGGAGCGTCCGGTCTACTTTGCGGTAACTTGTAAGAATGAGAAGCTTCTCGGGATCAATGACTATACACAATTAGAAGGCCTGGCACTAAGAGTAGTGCCGTATAAGACTTCTTCTAACAAGGGAATTGGGATCTATGGCAGCGGAAGAGTGAATGGGGAGGCGATCTATGAAAATGTTATGAATAAGTGGAGGTGGGGTAACTTTGACAAGAAGAAGCTCTTCATTGATAATAGTTATGGCGCTGAAATTCAAGCCATGCAGATGGCCCTGCTTAGAGGTGCCCAAGAGTTGATGCGAACAAGTCCTAGCAAGGCAGTAGCCTTAGCAGATAAGTACTTTGAGGGATTTCCTAATTTCAACTTCCCATATGATGACAGTATCTTTCCTTTTATCCAGATGTACTACCAATCAGGAGAAATGGAAAAGGCTAAGAAGCACATGAGAATTCTTGCAGAGGTATCGTCTGAGCGCTTGGCCTTCTTTGATACCTTGGATGAAGAAACTAGGGATGGAAGTTTCAGAAGAGAATACGTGTTAGCGCTACGGGGTGCAAACAATATTTTGAATGAAGTAGACAGGTTAAATGATCCTGCATTTGCAACAGAAATGAATAGCATGCTTGGGACCTGGAGTCTAAGTGGATTGAACAACTAGCTCTAGCTAAAGGAAATTGTAAACTATGAAGATAGCCATTGGAGGGGATCATGCGGGATTTCCTTATAAGGATCCACTAATAAGAATGCTTAGGAAGCTAGGCCACGATGTCCATGACTATGGTACAAATTCTAGTGAATCTGTGGACTATCCGGACTATATTCATCCGCTTTGTGAGGCTGTGAGCGATGGAAAGCACGAATTGGCAGTGATTATTTGTGGAAGTGCCAATGGTGTAGCGATAACAGCGAATAAGCACCAAGATATTAGAGCAGCTGTGTGCTGGAAGGTGGAGCTGGCGGAATTGGGAAGGAAGCACAATAATGCGAACACTATAGCTATTCCCGCAAGATTTGTCAGCTTAAAAATGGCTAAAGCCATGGTTAAGGCCTTTATTGGCACTGACTTCGAGGGTGGAAGACATGCTCGCAGGGTGGCTAAGATTCCTGCTTGCTAAGCCATTGACCAAAAGAACATTTATACTACTAACAATAATAAGAAACGATGAGAAAAAAGCTAATCCTACTTTTAAGCCTCTCTTCTTTTGCACTGCACGGTCAGTTTATATCGAGTGTTACCGCGCCAGATACCAGCGTCCAGAAAGTGGTCGATGAGAAAGACCCTGCTTACCGCTCAAGTCTTACGATCACAAAAGAGGATCTGACCAAGCATCTTACCATCCTTGCCTCAGATGAATTTCAAGGAAGAGAAACAGGTGAACCGGGGAACGATCTCGCTTCGGCCTACATTGCTGGGGAATTAGAACGAATGGGAATCGATCCTATAGAAGGAGATAGCTACTTTCAGAAAGTTGATTTTAAGTGGATCAGTTGGGAGGATATCTCCATCAACGTAGGTGAAAATAGATACAAGCATCTCTGGGACTTCTTGTCCTTCCCTGATAAGAATGAGGACCTCGGTGAATTGCTGACTAATGAGGTGGTCTTCATGGGCTATGGTATCGATGATCCAAAGTATACCGACTATAAGAGGGCCAAGATTGCCGGGAAGGTACTTATGATAAATGAAGGAGAGCCGATGGATGCTGAAGGAAATTTTATCATTAGTGGCGACCAAGACGAGTCAGAGTGGTCCCAATATCCTGAAAAGAAGCTGGCCCTTGCCGCTGAAAAAGGAGCCAAGGCTGTCCTCATCATAACCAAGGATATTCAGAAAATGCTTGGTGAAAATAGAAGGAAGCTCCTAGGCCCGTCGGTTGTGATTGGAAGTAGAGATGAGGAAGGTCCTAAGCTCGCCAATAGTATCTACATTTCTTCGAACATTGCTAAGGATATCATTGGAAAGAAGGAGAAGAAAATGATCAAAGCTAGGAAGAAGATTGCGAAGGGCAAGTTCAAGCGTATAAGACTAAAAACAGACCTAAAACTTGTGCAAAATCGCAGTGATTACTCGCTTGCAGGTAATAACATTCTTGGATACATTGAAGGAAGTGATAAGAAGGAAGAAATTCTGGTGGTTTCGGCCCACTACGACCATGTAGGGATGAAGGGAGATGATGTTTTTAATGGGGCGGATGACAATGGATCAGGAAGTACCACAGTTCTCGAACTTGCAGAAGCCTTTCAAAAGGCAAAGGACAATGGCAATGGACCCAGGAGGAGCATCTTATTCATGTGGCTTACGGGTGAAGAAAAAGGCTTACTCGGATCGGAATACTATACAGAATACCCAATATTCCCTCTTGAAAGAACCATAGCAGACATTAATATAGACATGGTAGGTAGAGTGGATGAAAAGTATGAGGACAATCCTAATTACATCTATGTTATTGGCTCAGATCGCATCAGTACAGACCTTCATGATGCCAATGAGGAAATGAATCAGAAGTACACCCAACTTACAATGGACTACACTTATAACTCTGAGCAAGATCCGAACCGCTTCTACTATCGATCAGACCACTATAACTTTGCAAAGAATGGAATTCCTTCCATCTTCTTCTTTAATGGGGTCCATGAAGACTATCATAAGATTACAGATACAGTGGATAAGATCAATTTCGATAAGATGACAAATGTGGCGAGACACATTTTCCACCTTGCTTGGAAATTGTCAAATCAAGAAGCTGATCTAAGGATTACAAATGGAAAGGCATAGCCTAATTTTGGGTCTTAAATAAGTTAGTGAAATATCCAGCAGGGTGCTGAATATTGGATGTTGATAGCAGGAAGAGAAAGAAATCCAAACTCTAAACCTTGCACAAGATTTCTATTGAATCGATAGAGCCTTCTATCCAATTTCCAGGTAAAATGTTATCAATACGTTATGGAAGTCCTTGGGACTACTAAAATCGTGTTAAAGTGTTAATAATCAGTCATTAAGTTTTGAAATTTAGTGGATCTTTTGGAAAGATTAATTCACTAAATCAGAAGCATATGAAAACATTATTACATTTCTTCTTTATTGCGCTAATCGCAAGTATTTGCACAAGCTGTGTCGTAATTCAACCCGGACAGGTTGGTGTCCGAAAGAATCTAGGAAAAATTAATTCAGACGCGATTCCCGAAGGTCCTCGCTTCTTTAACCCGGTGACCAGTACGATTGTAAAACTCCCAACCCGCACGGTGAATATGGAGATCAAATCTAACCTGCCATCCAAGGAGGGCTTGACCATAGCGACAGAAATTTCTATCCTCTATCGAATTAAGGCCTCAGAAGCGCCAATGATCCTGCGTAATGTAGGTCTGCAGTACGAAGATCAAATTATTCTCCCGGTGTTCCGCTCTGCAGCTGCTGATGTGACGGCAAGATTCCTTGCTAAGGACTTGCATTCAGGGGAAAGAGGAATCATCGAAGAGGCAGTTCGTGAGCAGATGTCTAGCATCATGGAAAGTCGTGGCATTATTGTCGAAAATGTATTGATGAAAAGCATCCAATTACCACGTGGATTGTCGACAACAATAGAACAAAAGCTACAAGCAGAGCAAGATGCCCAACGCTTAGAGTTTGTCAAGCAGCAAGAACAAAGAGAAGCAGAAAGACGGACCATCAAAGCAGAGGGAGATCGGAAGGCTGCGATTATAAATGCAGAGGCTGAAAAACGCAGGATAGAAATAGAAGCTGAAGGACAAGCGAATGCTATCAAGCTAACTGCTGAAGCAGAGGCGGAAGCAAACCGACTGCTCACCCAGTCATTGACCCCAGAGGTACTTAAATTTAGGTCGATCGAAGCCTTTATGCAGATGTCGCAATCTGATAACGCAAAGGTGATTGTCACTGATAGAGGGATACCGTTCTTAGGGCTTCCTGATGATCTGCTTAAGTAATTTTTTTGAAAACCAATGGCAAAAGTAGGGCGTTGAGCAATATGCTTTTCGCTTTACTTTGGCCATCCCTATCATTTTATAGACGAGATATCCATCATTTCCCGACGAAAGCGTCTTACTCCCAAATGTCCTTTAGCGATGAAGCTAAGTTAATAGGTACTTCGATCACAATCCTTATATCCTTGATCGCCTATGAATCTACCTGTAGATAAGATATCTTGCAGTTTTTTGAGGGAAGTAAATACTAGATGGAAGTAGTCG
>CAZMYK010000026.1:0-16835 GCA_964570435.1 uncultured Saprospiraceae bacterium
TGTAGTTTTTGTCCGATTCTAGGCGATCAATGGATAGATATATCGTTCCATACTTTTCACTACTCTCGGGGACAACAAGCTCAGAAATAGTGTCGTTCTGAGCCCCGTTATTAAAAGAAAGTCCCCCTGGTTGAATATAAAGACCCATTGTGTCACCGTACTTGAAATCATAGTTGAGAATCAGCATCCTTGGATTGATTGTATCTACACCAATTGAAGAAAAGGAGCGAATAAGTGAGTCAGAAAGTTCAAATTGAGACTCGTCTATCTCAGTGATGGCAAATGGAAATTCTAGCTCTACGGCTTTTCCAGGTGTCAAGCCTCCACCTCTTTTCAGATTCGACCTTTTCTGGCTAATAGGTTTTACCTCACCCCTGAAAACTCTTCGTTTATAAGTGATCGTATCGCCTAGCACATAGAAGGTGTCATTCGGAACAGTATTATTGTGCCATAGTATCAAACTATCCTTGTTGATTTCCGTCATCCAGTAGATGGAATCTCGATAGTTACCTACCTGAACATCCTTTGGACTTTCGGTGAATTCGAATTTGATTTTAAAGGGACTGAAGTCATCATCTGCAACTTCAATCGGAAGGAGGGGCTCGAAAATGTTTAGCGACAATCGGGAGGGAGTGCTATCTGTGGTAAATATCATAGAATCTAAGAAGCCGATGGGTTCACCTTCTTCGTATTTGAGGTTGAGGTTGCCATCATTTAGGACGACCAGTTTGAAAGAGTCTGAGCGAAGGTTTTCAATGGCAAATGTACCAGACTTATTAGTCTTGGCAAAGTAGTAAGGTTGTTCTTCGTAGACTATAGAATCACGGTTGACATCATAAAGCATGACTAAGACGCCTTCAGCAGCTTCCCTGGTCATGTCATTAACTACTGAACCAGATATTCTAAGAGAATCTATTACATCTCCTGTCGAGAAAACGTATCTAAAGTTGCTGAGCGGATTTCCTTCATTGAGATCCACAATCGCCTCTCCAAAATTGATTGTATAAGTGGTATTCTCCTTCAGTGTATCTTCCTTAGAAAACTTAATGGTGATCTTCTTTCCCCTCTGCACAATTTCAGGCTTAGTCTTCATGGGAGGCGAGTATACGATCTGCTCAAATGCATTTTTTAACTCTATGAATTCATCGAATCGCAAGACCACTTTATCAAGGTCAAAGTTAGTCACATAGTTAGGTGTGGATTTTATAGAATCTAGGGATGGTGGCGTTTCGTCCTTGGGCCCTCCTAGGGGCGACTTCTGCACAGCACATGAATACATGAAAAGAGCTAAAAAAACGCCTGCTATGAAGGTATATAGTTTCAAATCGCTTGCAAACCTAAGTGAAATTTATAAATACTTCAATTTATAACGCAGAAAGACTTTTTATATGGTTTGCAAATGGAGGCTATAACGTATTCTTAGCATTTTGCTAAAAAGTAGTAATCTCAGCAACAAATGCTATAGTATCTTGATCTCCGAGCATCTATAATAGTTGTACCTTAACTGATCATTGAATGTAAACTACTTCTCGTATGAAAAATACTCTTCTTAGGTGCTTGACAATATGCGCCATCTTGTTTCTTGGAAATTTATGCCTATTGGGTCAATCCGGGAATCCTATGATCGAAGGTGAATTAAAGCAATGGCATAAAGTTACCTTGAATTTCAAAGGTGATATGCTTTCGGAGAATGATGCTGAAAATCCCTTCTTGAATTACCGTCTTAATGTCACATTTACAAGTGGAGACCAAACCTTCCTAGTGCCAGGTTACTATGCTGCGGATGGAAGGGCTGGAGAAACTAGTGCAAGTTCAGGCAAGGTCTGGAAGGTACACTTTGCTCCGAATAGGACCGGCGAATGGAAGTACAAGGCGTCCTTTCGAAAGGGTGATGCAATATCTGTCAGTGACGACTTAGAAAGTGGAAAGCCTACTTCCTTCGATGGCACAGAAGGTAGTTTTTTTGTTGCTGAAACTGACAAGGAGGGAGTAGATTTTAGAGCCAAGGGCAGGCTTTCTTATGTTGGAAAAAGATATCTGCAATTTGCAGGAAGTAAGGAGTTTTGGGTAAAAGGAGGAGCGGGAAGTCCCGAAAGTTTTCTGGGCTACTATGAGTTCGATCAGACTCCTCCATCTCACAAGTATGAACCCCATGCGAGGGATTGGAAGGAAGGTGATCCCACCTGGCAAAATGGAAAAGGAAAGAATATTATCGGTGCCTTGAATTATCTTTCATCTGAAGGCATGGGCTCCTTGTATTTTCTTACCCTAAGTGTCCAAGGTGATGGCAAGGACGTCTGGCCTTGGAACAATGTGAATGAGCGGTATCGCTTTGATTGCAGTAAGTTAGACCAATGGGAAGTGGTATTCGAACATATGGATAAGTTGGGAATTATGTTGCATGTGATGACCCAAGAAACAGAAAATGAACTCTTGCTCGACCTAGGTGAGACAAGGACTCAACGTAAGCTATACTATAGAGAGCTGATTGCGAGATTTTCTCACCACCTTGCCATTACTTGGAACCTTGGAGAAGAGAATGGATATGTGAAATGGTCTCCCAAGGCACAAAATGATCAGGACCGGAAAGATATGGCTAAGTACATCATGACACATGATCCGTACAAGAACCACGTGGCCTTGCATACGCACGCAAAAGTGGCAGAACAGGACCATATTTTTAATCCACTTTTGGGATACGAATACCTTGGTGGCCCTTCTGTACAACTACACCATGCTTATGAGGTGAATCGGGTAACCCAGAAGTGGATCAATGCCTCACAATTGAGTGGGCAGCAGTGGGTGGTTCCACTAGATGAAATAGGTCCTGCAAATGTGGGTGCGAAGCCTGATGCAGACGATCCAGACCACGATTTGATGAGGAAGGAAGTATTGTGGGGCAACTTGATGGCAGGAGGCTTTGGTGTTGAATGGTACTTTGGTTATAAGTTTGCCCACATGGATCTTAACTGCGAGGATTGGCGATCCAGAGACTTGCTATGGGATCAGACCAGACATGCTTTAGAGTTCTTTAGGAAGAACCTGCCTTTTCAAGAAATGAAGGCGTCCAATGACCTGACCTCCAACCCTAAGGACTATGTTTTTGCAAAAAATGGGCAGGTCTATGCCATTTATTTACCGGAGGTAGACGAAACCATCCTCGACCTTACAGGAGCAAATTCGTCATTTACAGTTGAATGGTACAACCCAAGAAAGGGAGGAGACCTCAAGAAGGGAAGTGTTACGAAAATCGATGGAGGAGACCTTGTTAATATAGGTCTGCCACCTGATCAAGAAAAAGACTGGCTAGCCTTAGTAAGAAGTACAAATGCTCCATCTCAACTTGGAATTAGCAAAGGAAACGACCTTCGTTTAGATGCCTTGAAAGATTTTGACATCAACCCACCTTATGCCGAATCCAAGTACTACAAGGATGAGAACAATAATGCCCTTGCAATCAATGCATCTGATAAGTCACTCCGAAATAAGTATGCAATTGCCAAAACTGTATTTAAAGGAAGTAGTCAAGTTTATAAATTATCTTTAAAGACTCTAGCTGAGAATGATGGGGAGTCTACCTACCTTCTTAAGTTGAATGGCACTGTGATTGACACAGTAGTTAATCCTGAAAGCACAGAGACTTTTGAAGATGTAAACCATGACCTGGGTGACTATTTTATAAGTACAAACGATATAATTCAGATCGAATCTAAGTCGGTAAGCAACAAGAAGATACCGGAGAATGATGAAACTGCTTGGTCTCGTGGGAGGTGGATCGCTCTGAGTTTGACCTCTTCTAGGGTAGGAATGACTGAGGCCATGAAGTATGCACTACCTTTTGAAGAGAAAGATGGAATGGTAACGGTGGAAGCTGAGGATTTTCATTTTTCTAGTGCTAATTTTTCGCCTCGGAGATGGCATGTGAGACCGTCTAAGGTTAAAGGAATTGAGAATCTTGAAAACCACTCGGCAAGCTCATCAGGAGAAATGTACATTGAGGCCCTGCCAGACACTCGGATCACCCATGATGACAAGCTAAGTCCAGGCACGAATTTCTTTCCCAAGCCAGGAACTGGAGGCATTGTATCTTATAAGGTCAACTTCTCAAAGAAGGGTAGGTACTTTGTCTGGGCTAGGGCTTATTCATCAGGTACCGAAGATAATGGTGTTCACGTAGGTCTGGATGGTGAATGGCCAGAGAGTGGGGCACGAATGCAATGGTGCGACGGGAAAAATTCTTGGACCTGGTCATCAGCCCAGCGAGTGCCCGACAACCATTGTGGAGAACCCCATGCTATCTACTTAAACATTGATGAACCTGGAGACCACATTATTTCCTTTTCAATGAGGGAAGACGGCTTCGAGTTGGATAAATTTATTTTGGTTAACCAGAAGGAATACCTCCCAGAGTAGTCAATACCTAGGATTTTATATTTCTTGGGTGGTAGCTTGCAATCACATCTCGTAAGTAGTCTGTATCTAAGTGTGTATATATTTCTGTAGTAGTTATGCTTTCATGACCGAGCATATCTTGTACTGCCCTAAGGTCGGCACCCCCTTCCACAAGGTGGGTTGCGAAGGAATGTCTGAATGTATGCGGGCTAACTTTTTTAGGAATACCAGCTTTTTCAGCGGCCTGCTTGACAATGGTAAATAACATGACGCGACTGAGCATCTTTCCACGCCGATTTAAGAATATATGGTCCTCATGGCCCTTGTGAATGGTTTTCAGTTTCGTTCTGTAGTGGGTCAAATAGATCATGATCTGCTCTATAGCTGTTTCACCTATGGGTACTAGACGTTCCTTATTACCCTTTCCCACCACCTTTAGCAATCCAATGTCAGGAAAGAAATTAGTGATTCTTAAGTTGATCAATTCAGATGCCCTAAGTCCACTAGCATAAAGTGTTTCTAACATGGCCTTGTTGCGATGTCCGTGGTCTTCACTAAGGTCGATGGTTGAAATGATCTTAGTGATTTCCTCGTAGCTTAAGACTTCTGGAATCTTCCTTGGCAATTTTGGACCATCTATCAACTCTGAAGGATCGTCTGCAATTAGATCTTCTAGTAGCAGGTACTTAAAAAAAGCTTTGATCCCTGAAATGATACGGGCCTGGCTTCTTTCACCCAGCCCTAGTTCATTAACATATATGATGAAGTCTACCAGATCTTGGTAGGAAAGGCTTAGTGGGCCCTTTCGGTTTTCTTCCTTTTCGAAGAAGAAGGCTAATTTCTGGACGTCTTGCTCATAGGCGGCAATGGAGTTTTTAGAAAGAGATCTTTCTAGGACCAGGTAGGAGGTGAATCCCTTTAGCGCAGTGCTCCAATTCATAGTTTAAAGATAGGTTTTGATAATTAATATGGGCGAAGTGTAGCTTTGGAAGGTTAGAAGGTTTGGTTTTCGGAGCGCAATTTGATCGATCAAGGGAGCGGTTTAATCTTTAATGCTAGGCCATATGGAAGAGCTTGGGCATAAGTTTTTATTTTGGTAGACTCGTATTTTAAATCAAAGTATCCTAACATGAATTCTGTCTTAACCATAATCTTAGTCATAATTTCATTTGGCTTGTCCTCGCAGGAGAAAGTCCTTAAGCCCATTTTGATCGAAAAAGAAGCCTACTCTGGCGTTGGGTTGAAGAAGGTAAAGGATAAGAATCAGCCTGATAGAGACCTTGCACAGAAGATGTTGTACAGGGGTCCTGACCTCATGGTTTTTATTGTTGCTAGCAATACGGCTTCAGCGGACATAGAGAGTTACAGCCTAGACGAATTTATCTACCTCATCAGCGGTGGAGCTGTTGTGGAATCGGATGCGAATGGAAAGAAGAGCTTTGTGGCTGGTGATTACTTTCTAGCTCCTCGAGGTTTCCGAGGTAAATGGTCTACAATAGGCGCTCCGAAATATCACCACGAATTGTCTGTAATAGCAAGCAGGCGGACGGACTTTGTGGGGAATGATTTGATGTCATTTCCCGAAGAGCTTAATAAACAGGAGCTTTCTGGAGTTTCAGAGTTAAAGGGAGGGACTGCCGGCCCACAGTTGAAAAGCACAGACCTTGAGGTCTTCATCCAGAGCGAGATTCCATCAAGCAGGGAAATAGTAGAACACGAGCATGATGTATTGATCAGTATCCTTGCTGGAACCTTGGAGGTCACAGATATCGAAGGGGAAAGCACTAAGTTTCATACAGGCGATTTTCTAGTCCTTCCAGCTGGCTTCCGTGGTAAATGGCAGACTGATGCCTTGGACCACTTTAGGTATGTGATGGTTAGGAAGGTGAAGACTTAGGATGTGTCTAATCGGTCAGCTGTGGTGTGGAATTTAGGTCATGCTTAGATGCAAGTCTTATAGTTTTACTAGGAGGGGCCATAATTTCGACTTATCATTCTAATTTGAAGCTTGCGTGTTCATCATAGGGAATCATGGTATACCTCCTCCTCGTTCGCCATATATCGCATTTCTTCGTACATTTGCAGACTTTTATACAACAGATATTTATGGGACTAATTGAGGAGATAGGGAAGCGGAAGACCTTTGGGATTGTTTCTCACCCAGATGCAGGAAAAACAACGTTGACCGAGAAACTACTTTTGTTTGGTGGAGCCATTCAAGTAGCTGGTGCTGTAAAGTCTAATAAGATCAAGAAGCATGCAACTTCAGATTTTATGGAAATTGAGCGTCAAAGAGGGATATCTGTTGCGACCTCAGTGATGGCATTCGAATATAGAGACAAGCAGATTAATATCCTAGATACGCCTGGTCACAAGGATTTTGCCGAAGATACCTATCGAACACTAACAGCTGTAGACAGTGCCATCGTAGTGATCGATGTAGCAAAGGGAGTTGAGGATCAGACTGAGAAGCTAGTAGAGGTCTGCAGAATGAGGAAGGCTCCTATGATTGTTTTTGTCAACAAAATGGATCGCGAAGGAAAGGACGGATTTAGCCTATTGGATGAGATCGAATTGAGGTTGAAATTGAAAGTTTGCCCATTGTCATGGCCGATTGGTATGGGTTCTCGATTCAAAGGTGTCTACAATATTTATGAGAAAAGTCTTGTTATTTTCATGCCCCATGGGAAGCAGTCAGCTGATGATGGGGTGATCTTATTCGAAGACCTATCAGACCCAGAATTAGATGAGATGGTAGGAGAGCAACTCGCGGAGGAGCTGAGGGAAGAAGTCAATATGATTGAGGAAGTCTACCCACCCTTTGATAAGGAGGCCTATCTAAAGGGAGAATTATCACCAGTTTTTTTTGGTAGTGCCGTTAATAATTTTGGAGTTAAGGAAATGCTGGACTGTTTCGTAGATATTGCACCCAATCCTCTGCCTCGAATAACTGAAGAAAGACCAGTTCTTCCCACTGAACCTAAGTTTACAGGCTTCGTCTTCAAGATCCACGCGAACATGGATCCGAAGCATCGTGACAGGATCGCCTTTCTTCGAATATGTTCTGGAAGATTTGCTCGAAATACCAACTACCTGCATGTTCGGCAAGGAAAGAAAATGAAGTTCCCAAACCCGACGGCTTTTATGGCTTCTAAGAAGTCCATCTTAGAGGAAGCCTATCCTGGAGATATTGTAGGCCTATATGATTCAGGTAACTTCAAGATCGGTGATACAATGACAGAAGGTGAGAAGTTGCATTTTAAAGGAATCCCGTCGTTTTCACCTGAGCAGTTTAGGTTCGTGAACAATGCTGACCCTATGAAGTACAAGCAATTAGAAAAGGGCCTAGACCAGTTGATGGATGAAGGTGTAGCACAATTGTTTACCAAGCAAGAATCGAATCGTAAGATTATAGGAACAGTTGGCGCGCTGCAATTCGAAGTGATTCAATATCGACTAGAAAATGAATACGGGGCAAAGTGTTCTTATGAACCGATCCATATGCATAAGGCCTGCTGGTTAAAGTGGGAAGATGACAAGGCCTTCAAGGAATTCAGAGAGCGGAGGAGGAATGATTTAGCAAAGGACAAGGATGGGAATTTGGTATTTATGGCTGAAACTGCTTGGGCTCTGAAGATGGCCCAAGACAACCATCCTGAGATACAATTCTTCTTCCAGAATGAGTCTTAGTATAAAGAAGGAAGGACAATTTCGGAAACAATAAATGCATATTGTAAGTTCTAACTTTAACCCGGTAATCTAAAAGAGAAAGAGATGAAAATATTAATCATAGGAGGAGGCAATATGGGACTCACCTTTGCAAAGAGTTTCCTACGTTCGCACATCGTCACGCACGAGAACATGTTGATTCTTGAGAAGTCTCTAAAGAAGGCTGAGGAACTGAAGAAGCTCAATATCGGCACAGTTTACGGGGAACCTGGAGACTATATTAAGACTGCGGACCTCCTGATTTTTGCTGTAAAGCCTCAAGATACAATCCCATTGTACAAGAGCATTAAGCCCTATATGGATGAACAACAGGTAGTCCTTTCCATAATGGCAGGTGTCAAGATGGAAACCTTATCTCAGGCCCTAGGTATTAAGAAGATTATAAGGGCAATGCCTAATCTTCCAGCCCAAGTGGGCGTCGGAATGACTGCCTTTACTTCATCAGAGGCCGTAACTAGGATTGAATTGGTCATGGTTCAAAACTTGCTGAATGCTACTGGGAAGACGATCTATGTAGAGAAAGAAAAGGCAGTAGATGCCGCAACAGCAATATCCGGGTCTGGGCCAGCCTATGTGTTCTATATTATGCAGGCCATGATCGATGCCGCCAAGAAGATGGGCTTTACACTCTCTGAGTCCGAACTGCTTACCTATCAAACATTTCGAGGGGCTGTGGAATTGTTCAATAAGTTTGATCTTTCTTGCGATGAGTGGATCGAAAAGGTATCCTCAAGGGGAGGAACCACGCAAGCAGCTTTCAACACCTTCCACAATGACGCCCTCCACCTTAAATTCCAAGATGGCTTAAAGGCCGCCTTGAAAAGAGCCCAGCAATTGAGTAAGGAGGCCTAGTTGATATTTTAAGGAGACTCTATATCTTAGTGTTAGAAGTGAGGATTAACTATATTTATTACTATTATCACTAGTAATTCCTAGGTAGTAAATCAATAATCACCTACTTTATCATAACAAAACAAATAAAGATGAACTTTAGAATTTTCACCCTACTATTCTTTTTGCTATTAAGTCTCAGCATTCTAGATGCGCAGAAGCTAAGAGATGACCCAATCAAAATTAAGTATGTGGAGCTTCCTAAGAGAATGTTACCTACGGATCATACCACTTATTCCGTAAATGTTCGCGGGCCACTTTTTGCTCAGTCGGGCAGCTCAACGGGCACAGTTGCAAAACAGATAGTCATGGATGGTTTTAAAAAAGTGGCCGGTACTGGAAGTAATGGTGGACATCTCCGATTAGAAATATTCGGAGGTGAGGCATCGTATGGTAGACCGTCGCCCAAGACTAGGACCGTTTCTAAGAAGGATAAGGAGGGAAATGTGACAAAGTCCTACTACTATTATTATGAAGTCCCAGCAAGGTGTAATACTAATTTTAGAATCATTAACCCTAAAGGTGAGATCATATATCGCGGAGAGTACAGCAATGATGAAATACTGAAGACTAAGGAAACTACAAGCACAAAAGCTAGGTCAGATAACAGCACGGAATACATTCGAGACGCTTCCAATGATCATGCTATTGCATCTAGCAGGTCTCTAGTAACAAATGCTAAAAGCGGGCTAAAACTTTATGACTACGATCATGCTGAAGATCGATACAATATGTACCTAATTCGAAAGCATGACTCTGCAGATCAATGGGACAAGCATTATGAAAAAGTAAGAACAGTTTTCAAAGAGGCGAAATATGCAACTGCAAGTTCCGAACTCAAAGATCGATTAAGCGCATCTATTGCCTTTTATGAACAACACGCTAGCAAGAATCCAAGAGGAGACAAGAAGCTAAAAAGAATTTATAAGGCAGCTAATTACAACCTTGCCTTGCTGCATTATAGTATAGATGAATTTGAAATTTCTCGAGAGTATGCCGACAAGGTGATTAAATCAGAGAATAAGGATCGGAGATCTAGACTGCTCAAGGAAAGAATGGACAAGTGGGAAGTAAAAATGGCTAAGGCAGAAATAAGCTCTATCCATTATGAAAGAGACTTATCGAATGCTATTCCTCCTGCCGAAATGGCTGCACTTGAGGCAGAAAAAGAAGAATTGTTGGAAAATAGCACCACTTCCGCGGGCAGTGTTTTCAAGGGAGATACTGAAATTAAAGGGACATGGAGCCTCGACAAGAGTGCGGATGACCTCGTCTTTGGAGATGGGGGAAATATCAAATTTGTTGTAGAAACAGGAACAGGCATGGAAGATTTAGACCTTTCTGATCACGATATCTCAGAATTCAAGGTGGCTGATCGAAATTTTATGAAGATGAGATTTGTCCCTTCTGCTAAGGGTGGAACGGAAGCATCCATCGAGATCCTTGAAGAGGTCTACTCATCTGATAAAATTAAGCTTTATAAGTTCTACCCATCTTCAGGAGGGCTCAGCGATGACAAGCCAGAATTCGCCTACCAGAAGAAGGGGCAGGAATATCCTATTTCATTGGAAAGTACCATGTTCTTGCTGTGGAAGAAGGGTCTAGAGAAGTACTTCTCCGATTGCCCAGATCTAGCTGAAATGGCAAGCGAGGGAGGTGTGGAAAAAACGAAAGACAGCCTAATCAAGGCCGCAAGGGTATATTCTGAACTATGTGATCAAGTAATAAAGCCATAAAGAGCAATCTGTAAGAAGGACCTATACAGGGGCCTAGTAACTCAGGTATTCAAAGAAAAGCAAGTATGATCACCGAAAGATATCATGGACTTTTAATGACAGATGTGCGTCGCCGATTTTTCGTTGAAAACTGGCAACGAATCAATACCTGCCTTGACCTTCTTGATGAAAAGCAAGTATGGTACAAACATAATGCACAAGTCAACAGTGTAGGAAATTTAATCCTCCACCTAAGGGGTAATATCACGCAGTATATCTGTGCCGGCATTCTTAGAGAAAGAGACATCAGGAAGCGTGATGAAGAGTTTTCAGCTGTTGCATTTTCTTATAGCAAGGACCAACTAAGGACGATGTTTTCAGAAACGATGAACTTGATAAAGGAGAAATTCGACCTCCTAACACCAGAAATATTGATCCGTGACTATGAGGTCCAAGGTTTCCAAGAGAATGGCATCTCTATCCTAGTACATGTTACAGAACACTTCTCTTACCATGTGGGTCAGATCACCTACATCACTAAGTTTCTTACCAATTCAAATACTGGATATTATGGGGACTTGGACCTGAATGCAAAGAGTACATAGACTCTTTTAATGGTCCTTAGTTAAGCCAAGTTTGCAGCTACTGGACAGAAGGGGCGAGGATTTTACTGAAAGCATTAGATCTCAGGTGCGAGTTCCGCAATTAACCTATCCTTTATTTATCAAGTCAATCAAAAAAAATACAAGGGAAAAAAGGGCCGTCAATATGATAAGCTGTAGACCTTGAACAAGAGCAAAAACTCATAGCATAGCAAGCTTGCATCCAGTCGATTAAGGCAATTTCTAAAATAGGGGAGCTAATAGTAGACTAAGCGTCGACGAGTCCTATTTTTGTATTATCTGGAATAACCGCAGCCTTTTTAACTACAATAATTCCATCTCGAATACAATATGTGTCCGTTTCTGTATCTTCCAAAGAATCATCTCCCTTGATCTCCACAAAGTTGCCAATCTTAACGTTCTTTTCGATGATGGCTTTTTCGATGCTACAATCCTTGCCAATACCGAGCAATTTCTGTTGGGCTTCTTCAGAGATGTCGTCTAACTTCTGGTAGTAGTCATTACCAAAGACGACGGAGTCTTTGACCAAGGTTCTAGGTCCTATCCTGGAACGAATTCCAATGACTGAATTGTCTATTTGCTTGGCATGTAGTATGCAACCTTCAGAAATCAGGCTGCTGTTCACAATGGTACCGAAGAACTTACTTGGCGAAAGCATCCTTGCCCTTGAGAAAAGGGGGAAGCTGTTGCTATACATATTAAACTTGGGCAAGAAGTCATTCAACATCAGATTCGCCTTGTAGTAGGACTTGATTGTACCAATATCATCCCAATAGCCTCCGAAAGGGAAACTAGAAACCTTATACTTTGAATTTTCTACAGCATGTGGGATGTATTCTTTTCCGAAGTCTGTTGCTCCTGGTATGTCATTAAAGAGGTCCTGAAGTGCTTGTTTATTGAACACGTAGATCCCCATTGACGCTAGATAGTACTTTCCCTCACTGGTGTACTTTTCTTCAAGGGGAGAGGTCCACTTGTCTAAAACATCGACAGAAGGTTTTTCTACAAAGTCATTTATACTACTGGATTCATCCACCTTCATAATACCAAACCCAGGTGCATCATCTGAGCTAACTGGAATGGTCCCAATGGTTACGTCAGCCCCTGTGTCAACATGATGATTGATGATGGTCTTTAAGTCCATCTGGTAAAGTTGATCTCCTGACAGTATAATTACATACTCATGTTCGTGTTGGTTTATCCTTGGCATTACTTGCCTTACCGCGTCCGCAGTGCCCTGGAACCAGTTTTCATTTTCTCGAGTTTGTTCTGCTGCAAGAATGTCGACAAAGCCCTTCGAAAAAATGTCAAAGTGGTAGGTGTTAGACACATGTCTATTCAGTGAAGCTGAGTTGAATTGTGTCAGGACAAATATCCTCTTCAAGTCAGAATTGAGGCAATTACTGACGGGTATATCTATGAGTCTGTATTTTCCACTAAGTGGAACCGCTGGTTTTGATCTATCCTTAGTCAATGGATACAATCTGGTACCTGCTCCTCCTCCGAGGATAATGGAAATGGTCTTTTCTGTCATTTGATTAATTTTTTATAGTGTTCTGCGTATTCACTCGCTGACTTTTCCCAAGAGAAGTTCTGCCGAGTACACCTAGTTCTTAATTTTCCGAAGGCCTTCTTGTCTCTAAATAATTCAAGAGCCCTAGCCATTGCATTTGCGAAGTCGAGAGAGCTATTTTGATGGTAGGTAAAGCCAGTTCCTTGATCTGGAGATTCCACTACGGTATCTTTTAAGCCACCAGTAGCTCTCACCACAGGAACGGTTCCATACCTCATTGCAAACATCTGATTCAATCCACAAGGCTCGAAGCGAGAAGGCATCATAATAAAGTCCGAAGACGCGTAGATAGCATGTGCAAGGGCCTCATTGTACATGATGAAGGATTTTAAGATCCCTGGTGTGTCCATTCCCTCGATTTCATATTCTAGCCGCTTGTCACCACTACCTAGAATGATAAAGCAAGCATCATTGTGATGTGTCAGCAAGGAGCGAATGGCAGGGCCGAGCGTATCTACGCCTTTTTGCTCAGTAAACCTTCCAATGAATGAAAACCAAGCCTTATTGGGGTCGAGCCCATATTTCTTAGCGAAGATCTCTTTATTCTTTTTCTTGAAATCTGCCCATGTTTTCTTGAAATTGTATGAGATCAATGGGTCAGTCTTAGGATCCCATTCAGTATTATCAATCCCATTTAATATGCCTGTGCACTTATGTCGTTCAGCTCCAAAAAGATAGACCAAACTATTCTCCATATGCGTGATTTCCTCCATATAATTCGGAGAAACGGTATTAACCATGGTAGCACATCTGACAGCTGAGGCCATCGAATGAATCACATCATCCCAGTCTAGTAGGCCAGCGTAGTGACCGTCGAAGGGAGGCAATACTTCACGGTAATTCCACGAAAAAGCACCATGGTAGGCAGCATTGTGAATGGTGTATAAACTGGGCATATCGATCAGCTCCTTGAATTCATATCCATACTTCATAAAGAAGGGAATCAAGCCCGTCATGTGATCATGGCAGTGCACAAGATTGTAGTCAGATTCTGGTGACTTGAGCCAATACAAGACAGCCCTCTGAAAAGCCACATTTCGTTCCACTTCATCTCTATAACCTTCGCCGTCATCTGCAAGGTAGATAGAGTTTCGGTCGAATTTCCCAGGAATATCTGCACAATAGAAGTCAAAATCTAGGCCACTCTTTCTCACTCTTTGAATGGCGAATTGGATGTAATCTCCACGTTGGTAAAAGGAGCCAGAATAGACCGTTTGATATTCCTTGTCTTGAAACCACTTCATATCGTACTTCGGAATGACCACTGAGGCCTCTACTCCAAGTTTATTCAAGTACTTAGGTAGAGAACCAACCACATCTCCCATACCTCCTGCTTTAGCAGCCGGGTAGCATTCTGTGCTTACATGTAGTACCTTCATTTTTTGTCTTTTTTCAGTATGATGGTTCCTAGTGGAGCCAGACTAATGTCTATGCTATTTGCCCTTCCATGGGATTCTTTTTTCTTAGAATTGTAAAGTCGTTTTTTCGAATGACCACTGCCTCCATACTTGACGTTGTCAGTATTGATGAGGATCTTATATTTTCCAATTTCAGGGACTCCAATGGTATAGTTTTCTACAATGCTAGGTGTAAAGTTACAGATGACAATTATGCTTTCCTCTTCACCTTTTCTAATGTAAGCGATAACACTATTCTCATTATCATCAAAAGATATCCATTCGAAACCTTCAGGAGAAAAACTCAATTCATGTAGGGCTTTCTCAGTAACAGTCAACTTATTAAGGTCTTTAATAAGACTCTGGATTCCGTTGTGCAGCGTATATTCTAGGACATGCCACTCTAGGGACTCGTTGAAGTTCCACTCAGAGCGCTGACCGATCTCATTGCCCATGAAGAGCAACTTATCTCCAGGATGGGTATACATGTAACTGTATAAGAGCCTAAGGTTGGCAAACTGCTGCCAGTCATCGCCAGGCATCCTAGATATTATGGAACCTTTTCCGTGGACGACTTCATCGTGAGAAAGTGGGAGGAGGAAGTTTTCAGTAAAAGCATAGGTCATTGAGAAACTAATCTCATTGTGATGGAATCTTCGATATATTGTATCCCGAGAGAAGTACTCTAGGGTATCATTCATCCAGCCCATCATCCATTTTTTTCCAAACCCCAATCCACCATTGTGGGCAGGTTTCGTTACTCCTGGAAAGGCAGTAGATTCTTCCGCAATCATTTGAACATTTGGAAAAGTGCCATAGACAGCTATATTCAAGTCTCTTAAGAAGTCCTTGGCCGCGAGGTATTCATTTCCTCCAAAGATGTTAGGCGACCATTGACCCTCATCTCTGGAATAGTCCAAGTATAACATCGATGAAACTGCGTCTACCCGGAGACCATCAAAATGAAAATTCTCCAGCCAGTAAAAGGCGCTTGAAATCAAGAAGGATCGAATTTCATTTCGTTCAAAGTTGAAGATCAGGCTGTTCCAATCTGGATGAAAGCCTTTCTGACGATCAAAATGTTCATAAACACAAGACCCATCGAAGTCAGCGAGTGCAAAGTCATCATTCGGGAAGTGGGCAGGAACCCAATCTACTATGACACCTATTCCCGCCTTGTGAAATGCATCGACCAGAAACTTAAGTTCGTCAGGATCACCAAAGCGACTGGTTGGTGCAAAGTAGGAAGTAGACAAGTATCCCCACGAGGGATAGTAGGGGTGCTCTGTTATCGGCAGCAATTCTACATGGGTGAAACCCATTTCTTTAACATAGGACACCAGGTCAATTGCTAGCTCGGTATAAGAAAGTGAATCACCTCCATTTTTCTTCCAACTCCCTATGTGAACTTCATAAATAGAAAATGGAGCAGAATGGCTATTTTTTAGCTCTCGCTCCTTTGTCATCCATTTTTTGTCCTTCCACTTATGTCGGCTTGTCCAAATCACGGATGCAGACTTGGGCATCAATTCGGTAGAAAAGGCGTACGGATCGGCCTTCTTGCGGACTCTATTGTCCTTGGTAGAATGGATCTCAAATTTGTACATATCTCCCTCTTGCACCCCAGGAATAAACCCTTCCCATATCCCAGAACTGTCCCATCTAACGAAGAGTTCATATCCATGACCATTCCAGTAGTTGAAACTTCCTACAACACTTACCTTAGATGCGGCAGGTGCAAAGACTGCAAAATAAACACCGGATTCACCTTCAAGATCAATTGGATGGGCACCGAATTTCTCATAAAGCTTAAAGTGCTTCCCAGCCTTGAATAGATTGATATCAAAATCAGTAAATAAGCTGTGAACTTTAGTTTTTGTATCCATCGGTTTTATTTCGAGAATAATTTATTAAAATTAATTGAATTTAAAACAACGAGAATATTAAATATCGATAAAACAATCAGATAATGATTATAATGTGCTGCGGGGTGAGATCCTAGTAAGTGATAACTTAAGTCAGGTCTAGAAAGTCTAATTGGGGAAGCTTTGTATCCCACATTTATCCACCTAAGAGTTAGCTTGACAATAGGAAATTCTTACTAGAATATCTGAAAGACAAAACTTACAAGGATAAGCTTCACAATCAAAGAGGAAAATTGGAAAGCTTGATATGGACTTCTATCGGTAAAAGATTAATTTCGGCTCAATGAATTATGATGAGGTCAGAAAAGCAATAATCAATTTAAAAGATGATGACTTAGAGCTTCGGGCTGAGCTAATACGTAGTAAAGAACTTAGCAACGGATATAATGAAAAAATGGCCGAACTACATAATACAAATGCTAAGGCATTAGAGACCTTAATTGATACAATCGGCTTTCCTACGATTGATAAAGTAGGGGAAGAAGCGAGTGAAGCAGCATGGTTGATTATCCAGCATTCTATCGGACATCCAGCCTTCATGAGGAAGTGTGCGAAGCTTTTGCAAGCTGCTGTGGAGAAAGGGAGGGCCA
>CAZMYK010000027.1:0-16819 GCA_964570435.1 uncultured Saprospiraceae bacterium
GCTAGCGGCGGACCCTGGGTGACTCCGGAAGAATCAATGAAGATGGTGGTCTGGAACGAAACTTTAGTTAAAGGAGGGGAAGGGAAGGTGGTCCAATTCCAACAACCTACCACGCGGGCTGGATTCTATAAGGATATTGCTATTATAGCCTACCCAAGCCTAGAAGGTGACATTGATGATCAAGAAAACACGCCAACCATTAGCAGTTCAGACAAGGATTTTGATACCGAGCTAATCTACGATGGGAGAATTGAGGATTTTTCACAACTTAGTCAAGACGGAGAAGAAAAACCCTGGATACAATTTTCCTATCCTAGGACCAAGACCATTCAATCCATTTTGCTTCATTTTCGGGACCGTCGAGGTGAAGGTTTGCTACAGACTTCAAATGACGGTACTGAGTTTAAAGATGTGCTTGAAATCAATAAGGTCAGAACTGGCAAAAGCGAATGGGTCCTTCATGGTCAATTTCCTCCTATCTCATCGAGGTACTTTAGAATTATGTTCAATCAAAAAGTGGACATCAAGGAGGCGAGGTTAAGTGCCAACTACCTGATAGAAAATCCCATAGGGAGAACCTTAATTGCGAGGACTGAGGATAGAAATCTTCAACCCATAGGAGAAGCAAATCAAAATCAAGTAATACCACTTCGTGACATCAGAGTACTTAAGAGTGAAGTCAAAAACAATCAGGCTCTTGTGAGTCTTCCAGAGGGAAGGTGGACCTTGCTTAGATTTGGATATACCTCCACTGCTGCATTTAACAATCCTGCATCTGACGAAGGACGGGGACTAGAAGTAGATAAACTCAGCCGCCCTCCTATGAAAAAGCACTATGATGCCTTTGTGAAAAGGGTGAATGATCAAGCAAGATCAGTAGCTCCTAATGCACTGCAGTATGCGGAGATCGACAGTTACGAAATGGGCGGACAAAATTGGACTGAGGCAATTGATTCCACTTTCAAGGCTAGAAATGGGTATGATCTCATTCCTTTCTTACCCTTAATTTCGGGAAGATTCGTAGAGAATTCAGAGGTTTCAGAGCAGGTACTATATGACTTCAGAAAGTTGATCTGTGACCTCATGACGGAAAACTACTTTGCCTACTTTACTGAATTGTGTCACCAAGATGGAATCGAAAGTTATATCGAACCCTACGGTTTCGGACCCTTGAACGACCTGGATATTGGTGCTTACACCGATATCCCTATGGGAGAATTCTGGATGAACAGGCCTATCAATAGGGTCAAGTCTGCAGTTTCTGGAGGCAGGATCTACGGAAAGAACATCATCTCTGCTGAGTCCTTTACCTCAAGACTTGAAATCAACTGGCAAGGACACCCAGCTATGGCTAAAAATTCAGGCGACTTGGCTTGGACGGAAGGAATTAATGAATTCATGTTCCATCGATTTGCCCACCAAGCCAATACTCATGTTACGCCTGGTATGACGATGAATAAGTGGGGATTTCACTTCGATAGAACTCAGACCTGGTGGTACAATGCGGGTAAGGATTGGTTCTCCTACATTGCAAGGGGTTCCTACCTTCTACAGCATGGCGTTCCTGTTTCAGACATTCTTGTCTTTGTGGGTGATGCGAGTCCAAATTCTACATTTAGCCGTGAAGACTTTAACCCAGTGCTTCCTACCTCGCTCCACTACGATTGCATCAATGCGGATGCCTTAGTTAATCGGATAAGCGTTGAAAATGGAAGCATGTTACTTCCTGAGGGTAATTCGTATAAGGCTTTGTTTTTGAAAAATTCCGAAAAGATGGAGCTTGAAACACTCCAAAAAGTAAAAACTTTAGCTGGCCTCGGGGTGCCGATTTTCGGTGATATCCCTAAGAAAATGCCAGGTTACAATCATTCACAAGCGGAAATTTTTGCTTTTGAGGAAGTGGCAGGAGAACTTGCTCCCATAATTCGCCCTCTTACTGATTGGGCATCTCTCTTGACAGATATTGGTACTATACCTGACTTCCAAATCCAGGGAATGGACCTTGCCTACGAACATCGGAAATCCCTAAACACAGACATTTACTTTTTCTTTAACCCAGATTCAATAGCACAGGTTTTCCATGCAACTTTTAGAATTAACGATCGGATACCCGAAATATGGAATCCGATGGATGGCAGTGTGGAAAAGTTTGGATCATTCAGAAACCATGGAGCGAAAACAAGTTTATCACTTACGCTAGAAGCCGGTGAATCTACCTTCGTAGTATTCAGAGAAGAGACAGGTTCTCAGGTACACGCTGTAGAACATATTGATAATCTAAAACTCCGTATTGACCAAGGAGGAAGACTATCGGCAATCCTTAATGAAAATGGTGCCTATGCTGTGCCCCTAAGTAATAATACAGCATGGAAAATCAGGGTAGCTGAAGCGCAAGAAAGTTTTGTCGTTGATCAACCTTGGACCTTAGTCCTGGACAACGAAACGCAAATTTCCTTAGAAGACCTCGTCGATTGGAGCCAACATGAAAACGAGGCTCTTAAATATTTCAGCGGCACTGCTAGCTACACCTCAAATTTCGAGCTAGCCACTGAACATATTAAGGAAGACCTAAGGGTATTTCTTGATCTCGGAAGTGTTGAAATTGTAGCTGAGGTGAGCTTGAACGGTGAGCACATAGCCATAGATTGGACACCCCCGTTTGAAATAGAAATAACCGATCAGGTTCAAGCTGGGAAGAACGATTTAGAAGTCAAAGTGACCAATTTGTGGTCTAATATGTTGATTGGTGAGGAACGGTTCCCCGCTAATGATGGCGGCTACAAACTGGGTCCACATCGTGCAACTCAGCTAACGATGCCGACTTGGTACACCAACAATGATCCGCTGCCGGCTGGAAAAAGAAGCACTTTCACCACTGCCCCATTTTACACAAAAGATGATCCCTTAATCTCTTCTGGTCTGATAGGTCCCGTGACTGTGAAATTCAAAAAAGAAGTCAACTACTAGGAATGCAATATATACAGAGCAAGATCTACTTTTTGATACTTCTTCCATTAATGCTGGGAAGCAGCAAACTTATTGCACAGAGCGCGTTTCCCTACCAAGATGCTAGTCTTTCCATAGAAAAACGTGTGGAAGACTTGCTAGGTCGGATGTCTACAGAAGAGAAAGTGATGCAAATGAGGATTTTTCATGCCAATAAGGGGGTGAAAATGGGATCCGATGGAAAACTATCCTTGTCGAAGGACGCTGCTGAGCGACTTACGCTTGGAATTGCCGGAATAAAGAACCCTGGCGAACATATCGCTCCTGAGAAAGCAGCCCAACTTAACAATGACCTGCAAGCCTACATCATCAAAAACAATAGGTGGGGAATACCCGCGCTATTCATCACTGAATCATATAATGGCGTAGATGCTGAAGGGTGCACAGTCTTCGGACGACCAATCACCCAAGCCTCCTCCTTTAATCCAGACTTGGTTCGAAAAGTGTGGGACGTGGTCGGTAGAGAAGCTAGACTAAGGGGTATGCATATGTGCCATTCACCAGAAGCGGATATTGTAAGAGATCCCAGGTTTGGAAGGATGAGCGAGGCTTTTGGTGAGGACACCTACCTCACAACTCAGATGGTGGTCAGTGCTGTAAAAGGGGTTCAAGGTGACTATTTAGGACTAGGCTTGGGGACCCATATCGGAGCTGTAAGCAAACACTTTGCAGGCTATGGGCAAGTGCTAGGGGGCACCAATTTTGCAGCCATTGAAATCTCAGAAAGAACACTCATAGACGAAATATTTCCACCCTTCGAAGCTGCTGTTAAGGAGGCAAGAACTCTTGGCATAATGGCTTCCCATGGGGACCTGAATGGAATAGCCAGTCATTCCAATCCCTATCTTCTAACTGAAGTCCTCCGAAATCAGTGGGACTTCAAAGGGTATACCGTATCCGACGCCAATGACATTGCAAGACTATATTTCTTTATGAATGTGGCGGAATCTGCTGAAGATGCTGCAATTCTTGGCCTCACTGCAGGTATGGACGTCGACCTCTATAGTGATGATGCCTATTCCCTCTTGCCTGAAATTACTAAGACTAGACCTGAACTAATAAGCCACATCGATCGTGCTGCCTCCCATGTTTTACGTACCAAATTCATACTTGGTCTCTTTGAAGATCCTTTCATTGATGTATCCATGGTGACTGCCAATGTCAGAAGCGAGGCCTCGCTTGAGCTAGCTAGAGAATTAGACCTTGAAGCAATGATCTTGCTAAAGAATGAAAACGAAATCCTTCCGCTTAGCAAGACTAAGAAGCAAAAGATTGCCCTGCTCGGCCCCCTACTTAATGACCAAACAAAGGCGAAATTTGAACGTATAGCTGGCGGCGATATTACCTTCGTAAGCAGCCAAGGATTCAAATTGACCGATGAAAAAAGAAGTCTTCCCTCGCTCTCTGATATAGAACCTTCGATACTTAACGAAATGGTAGATCTTGCCAAAGCTGCAGACCTTAGCATCCTATATTTAGGAGGTGATGTCCATACAGCAAAGGAGGCTTTTTTCAATAATGCCCTAGGAGACAGGGCTAGCATCGAGCCTCTTGGTCCGCAAGATGAATTGCTTAAAAAGATAAAAGAGCTAGGCAAACCAGTGATTGTTGTATTGAAGCATCGCAGGACTCTTGCAATCAATCTTATCTCCGAATATGCTGATGCGATTCTAGACTGTTGGGACCTAAGTGAATTCGGTGATGAATCCATTCCTCACCTTTTATTTGGCGAACGTTCTCCTTCAGGAAAACTACCCGTTACCATACCACGTCACATAGGTCAGCTCCCTTTTCACTATAGCGGCAAGCGAATAAATAATAAAAAAGGCTACCTTTTCATGGAGAATGGTCCCTTGTACCCCTTTGGATATGGGCTTTCGTATACCACCTTTGATTTTTCAGAGCTTAGCCTTTCTGATTCCATCATTACTACAGATTCGAAAATCAAAGTAAGTGTAAAATTGACGAACTCGGGCATTCACAAGGCGAAGGAGGTAGTACAAATGTACATTAAAGATGAAATAGGCAGCGTCTTGAGACCGGATCGCGAATTGAAAGCCTTCCAAAAAGTAGAACTAAGTCCTGGTGAAAGTAAGATTGTCAGGTTCACTATAGAACCTCAAATACTTGCCTTCACAGGAATTTCAATGAAGAAAATTTTAGAACCTGGAGACTATACCGTCTTCGTTGGTGCTTCGTCAGAAACGGACTACCAAGCAAAATTTAAATTAATCAAATGATGAAGCATATCTATTTTCTTTGCCTATTCCTGCTAGTCGCGTCCTGTAAGACGACTTCGGTCATCAATTCGAACGCTGAAATAGAGAAGAAGATGGCTGCTGCCATGGCTTGGCAAGAGGCCCACCCCATACATGCCAAAGCTCCTACAGATTGGACCAATGGGGCATATTATACAGGCGTAAGCAGGGCCCATCAATCTACTAATAATCCCCTTTTCTTGCAAGCCATCAAGGAAATGGGCAAGAGAAATCAGTGGCAGACTTGGGAACGGTTCTATCATGCAGATGACGTGGCCATCTCTTATTCCTACCTATACCTCAATGATCTCGAAGCAGGACTTGTTGATCTAGAACCGACTGCAACATTTATCGAAGACCACTTCTACAAGGACCATGCATGGAAAAGCGGTGGTGATCCTAAGCCGGAAAAGGTTATTCTTTGGTGGTGGTGCGATGCATTGTTTATGGCACCTCCAGTGATAACTAAGTTTTCGGTATTGAATAATAAGCCTGAATATCTAGAAGAAATGTACAAGTTCTACAAGGAAACCTACGACCTCCTTTTTGACGAAGATGAGCGTCTTTTTGCCAGGGATACACGCTTTCAGTGGAAGGGAAGTCCCGACGATCTAAAAGAAAAGAATGGGGAGAAGATCTTTTGGTCCAGAGGAAATGGTTGGGTCCTAGGCGGCCTCGCCTTACTCCTAGACGAACTTCCTAAGGATGCCAAACACCGTGATTTCTATGAGGCTTTATATCTTAAGATGGCCGCAAAGATTAAGAGCATTCAGCACGAAGACGGCTTGTGGCGGACTAGCCTACTGCATCCCGAGGCTTGGAATCACGGGGAGGTAAGTGGTAGCGGATTCTACACCTTTGCGCTGGCTTGGGGTATTAACAATGGTCTCCTAGATCAGTCTGAATATACTCCGGCTGTAAAAAAAGCATGGAAGGCATTAGAAGCTTGCCAGCAGTCGAATGGAAAAGTAGGTTGGGTACAAAACATAGGCGCCTCTCCTGAGCCTGCCACGAAAGACAGTTGGCAGAATTATGGCACCGGAGCCTTCCTTCTCGCAGGAAGTGAAATACTAAAACTTAAGCAATAGCGTGATTTATGACACTTGAAAAAGCCATATCAAGGAGATCTTTCTTACAAAAAAGCGCGCTTCTTCCTTTAGGAATCACTAGTGACATGGTTCCAGGAGTTCAATTGATTCCATTTTACCTAATCATGGGTCAGCAAGAGACCACTTGCAGGCTTTATGCCAGAACTTAAACATAACGTACTGAATAAAAAAATGACAGAAGTGAAAAATATGAATTCGACAAGAAGAGATTTTCTTAGGAAAAGCAGCCTTGCCGTAGCGGGCTTTACGATCGTTCCTCGCTTCGTCCTAGGAAGAGGTTTCACGGCACCCAGCGACAAGATTACCCTTGGTATAATAGGTCTAGGGAAGCAGGGTCTTATGCTAAACAAGGCCTTCCTCAAGAATACACAGGCACAAATAGTAGCTGGGTCAGATGTCTGGGATACTAAGCGGGCACTATTTGAATCTCAAGTGAAAGAACACTATGCAGAACTAAGAGGAGTGAGCAAGTACAAAGGAGTGACTAGCTATCTTGAATACAGGGACCTATTGGAACGCTCAGACATAGATGCAGTAATAGTCGCCACACCCGACCATTGGCATGCCATTCAATCTATAGATGCCATGAAGGCTGGCAAGGACCTCTACTGCGAGAAGCCAATGACGCTTACCCTAAGTGGGGGCAAGAAAATGGTCAAGGTCGCCAGAAAAAATGGCACCATTGTACAGATTGGAAGCATGCAAAGATCATGGGATAAGTTTAAAAAAGCACAGCAAATAGTTAGTTCAGGAAGGCTAGGCGATATAAAGAAAATACTTGTTAGTGTAGGAGATCCAGATATTCCTTATGACCTAGAAAAACAAGATACTCCTGAAGGTGTAGACTGGAATAGATGGTGTGGCCCAGCTCCAATGATCAGCTACCATCAGAAAATTGCCCCAAGTATCGTCAAGCACTTTCCTAAGTGGAGGAACTACAAGGAGACAGGTGGTGGGATTCTGGCAGACTGGGGAGCCCACATGTTCGACATAGCACAATGGTGCATCGACATGGATCATAGCGGCCCCATCAAGTACATCCCACCTCAAGATAGGACTGCCGTAAGAGGGCTAAAAATGCTCTATGCTAACGGTATAGAAATGTTTCATGAAGAATTTGGACGGAAGTGGGGAGTGAGATTTATGGGATCAGAAGGAAGTATGGATGTCAGTCGAAAATACCTCGAGTCAAGTATTCCAGGATTGCTTCCAACAAGTGAATTGGAAAATCAAAGTGACGTATATGGAAATAAGTGGAACCACTACCAGGATTGGAT
Organism: uncultured Saprospiraceae bacterium; assembly: GCA_964570435.1. Classification (GTDB taxonomy): domain Bacteria; phylum Bacteroidota; class Bacteroidia; order Chitinophagales; family Saprospiraceae; genus Portibacter. The sequence continues at coordinate 7,651 of CAZMYK010000027.1, forward strand.
TTCTGCAATTAAGACAAGGAAGCAGCCGATATGCCCGATAGAAATAGGACATCGTTCAGCTAGCATTTGCAACATCGCAAATATTGCCTATGACCTTGGTCGTCCGCTCAATTGGGACCCCATTAAGGAAGTCTTCATTGACGATCCTGAGGCGAACAAAATGCAAAAAAGAAAAATTAGAAAGTACTAATAATCACCATTTCTAAAAAGAAGTAAATTTTAACCAATGATCAAACAAATACTGATTCTCTTACCCTTAAGTATCGTTCTACTACTTACCTATTGTACTGAACCCTTGGTTCCAGAACCAGATATGGAAATGGAGGAAGAAGAGGAAGAGGAGTTTATTGCAGATCCTAGATTGGAAAACGGTTCTTGCCCAGATACACTTAGCCCATTCTATATAGAAAGTGGTGGACTAGTTGTGATCGAAGCAGAGAGCGCTATCATAGATGGAACTGACTGGCAAGTAGATTCCACCCTGACTGGCTTTTCAAACCTAGGCTACATTGTATGGAAGGGCAATGACTTTTTCAACCTTCCTGGAAGAGGGGTACTTACCTATAAGATTAGAATCACAGAAACTGGACGCTATCGATTTGTATGGAAGTCCAGAATTACGCAAGGCTCTTCATTTACGGACTTCAACGATTCATGGCTTCGAATAGCAGACGCAGACCACTTCTATGGTCAGAAAGGCAATGGTGATATCGTCTATCCTAAGGGAAGCAACCAAGACCCTATCGAAGAAAGTTCAGGTCAAGGTAGCACTGTCCCTGAGGGCGCTGGTTCCAATGGCTGGTTCAAGGTATATATGAATACGGTGGGCAGTTGGCATTGGCGAGCTACTACCAGCGATAACGACCCTCATCAAATCTACGTGGTTTTCGATGAAGCAGGCGACTATACGATAGAAATTTCTGGTCGTTCATTTGGCCATGGCATTGACCGCTTTATTCTTTTCAATGATAATTTTGACTTTGCCAACGTAACCAACGACTCTAGGGAATTAAGTGAGGTCATGTGTGAGTAGCAGAATGAATATTTGAACAAACATATGGGCAGTCCTCCTGTGAAAGGAAGGCTGCCCATATTGTTATTGCAATAGTCTTAATTCTTAATTCCTCTGTACCCTCAAGCCAACTTGAATTGCTGGACCTTGGGAAGACTTATCGACTCAAATCGAATTAGGAAGTTAAAAAGATCTTCCTGGCTTTGTAAAAGCAACTTTTTCCTAAGTCTGTACCTCGCCGTCTTTACACTATCTGGTGAAATGCCTACCACAGAGCTGATCTCCTTCGAACTCAGATTAAGCCGTATTAGGGAAATTAATTTGTATTCATTTTTGGTAAGATTCGGGTACTTACTTCTAAGATTGTGAATTAGAGACGGGTGGACATTCTCAAAGTGCTTGCTGAAAGCGTTCCAGTCTTCATCAATACGCAGGACATTGTTGATTTTTCTTTCTAGTACATTAACACGAGACTTGTAATCCTGTTTAGTGCTGGTTTTGATCTCTTGAATCGCTCGCTTAAAATCAGAAATAGCTTCATTTTTCTGCACAAACTTAAGCGTGTATGCGGCCATTTCTTGCTCCTTTAACTTAATTTCATCACGTAGGTCTGAGGCCCTTGCAGACACCTTGGCAAGGTCTCTTTTCTTAGATCTTAACTTTTGATTCTGCCTTCCATATATGCTCCAACTTACTGATGCAATTGATACCAAGGCAAACAATAGGAGCATGGAAATGGAACGGCTAGTCTTGTTCTTCTCCGTCATTAGATCCAGATTCTTTTGGGCTAATTCTAATTCCTTCTGACGCTGATGGTAGGCATGTTGGGACTCTCGATTCCGTATCTTGGTGCTTAGTTCGTGGCTAAAGATCTCTTCCTTTATATTGCTGTATTTTTCGAAAAATCCTAACGCCATTGGATAGTTACCCCTTGCTTGCTCTAGGTCTTTAAACTTTAGGTAGAGGTCTTTTTGGACGTTCTTTAGGTTAAACTTCTCTGCATAGGATTGGCTGTTCTTGAAATTTTCCTCAGCTAATCTTACTTCACCTTTCAGTTCATGTGCAATCCCTAAGTTATAGTGATACTTTCCAAGACCTACATGGTCCAGTCTCTGGGTGGATGCCTCAATGGCCATCAAGGTGTGAGAAAGAGACTTACTGTATTCTTCCTTCTTGATGAACATCTCACCTAGTTTACCATTTACCTCAGCAATACCATACAGAAAGTTTTGATCTTGGTAAATGGCCAATGCATCTACAAGAAATTGGTAGGCATTTTCAAAGTCGCCCTTATCAGAATATAGATCACCTATCTTAGTATAAGTCATTGCAATTCTGGATTCCTTTTCTAGAGCGGTAAATATTTCTAAGGCGTTTTCATATTTATTCATGGCGATACCTAAATCTTTGCGATCAGCATAAGCCATCCCAAGATTTAATGTGCTATTGGCGATGCCAAGAGAATCCCCAAGCGATAAATACTTTTGCTCAGCATCAATTAAGAACTCAAAGGCCAGCTCTAAATTTCCCCTTGCCCAGTGAGAAACTCCAATAATACGGTAAGCGAAGGCCTCTCCTTCAGCATAAGATAGAACCTTAGAAATTTCTAGGGCCTCACTTCCCCTTTGCTCCGAAACGCTAGGGTCCATAATCCAATATTCATAGCCAATCTTGTTGAGAATGTCGACTCGATACTCATCGAAGTCATTATGTTCATAGAGCAATTGCTCCAAACTATCAACCTTTCTTAGCTTTTCATCTTTCTGACCATTCATTTCCAGAGGTGATGAAAGTAGAATTAAGAAGGTTAACATAATTAGTATTCGGCCAAAATATTTTGGCCTTGCCGAAGATTCTTTTTGTAACGTGCCCATAGTAATACAAATTTCGGCAACTTATAAAGCACTCACTATTACAAAACCGACATTATATCCAAAATTTCCGACATTTTACGTGGGTTAATTAGTATTCGGTATAACAAATCCGACAAAAATGATAATAGAGGCATCTGCATTGTCGACCATATCAGAATAGGTGTCTACTACTCCAAAAAACATAAGTTGCTGATATACAGAAATTTATATTTTTTCCCAAAACTACTGTCTACCCTTGAACATATGCACTGATTACCTATTGTAACCCCCTTCTACTTCTGTGATCACTTCAAGTGCACTAATAACACGCATTTAATACCCTAGTGATCCTGTTATTTGTGAGAACCTATCAAACCAAGCCCCAAAACTTCTTGCGTAACTCACAAAACATGAATTGTATGCTATGTAATTCTCTGCTTAGGGTTTGTTTAAACCGACAATGCCTATCGAATTTTCCTACGCAAGAAAAAGGCACCAGGGCATTTGCTGAAGCAGACAATAACATAATCTCATCACTAATTAAAAATAAAAAAAATGATCCTTCAAGAATTAGAAGAAGTACTAAAGGTCTCTTGTAGACGAATTACCCACCACATGAATGTAACAGAAATATCGCACCTGCATGCGTGGAGCAACTATACCTTTATACATCACGCGGAGAAGAAAATTCTTAGTGCTAAGACACTTCGCTTCTACCACAGCCAGTTGGACTCTAATTTATTTATTCGGCCTCACCAATCCTACTCTGTGAACATCAATCACATCGCTTCCCTGAATTTCAGGACGAGTACGATTACCCTAAAGTCAGGGACTGAAATCCCCATTTCGAGAGCTCGAAAGAAAATGGTAAGAGAATTCTTCTCACTCAGAAAGAAGGCCCTCCAGCTCTAAACAATAAATGGAAATTCTTTGACAAGTCTCAACTCAACTTAAGATGAAATTAAGAACGTTAGCTTTGCTATTAGGCATCACATTATCCTGCTGTTATTCCATTGCTCTTCATTCACAGGAGGTAGATTTTATTCAAAAAATGGATCGAAGCGATATTCCTATCCCATACAAAGAATCTACAGGTCTTCAAGTGGATATAGATGGAGAATATGCGGTGATAAGTGCTCCCGTTGGATCAGGTCAGCAACTTTCTCAGGCAGGAATTGCCATAGTTTACAAGTATGACCAAGAACAAGAAATATGGAATGAAATAAAAACACTGTCACCTTCGGTTCCAAAAGATGGCGCCTTATTCGGATGGAGTGTGGCCATCAGCGGAGATGTAATCGCAATCAGTGAACTAGGAGATGTTACTGCGGCCGATTTTGAGGCAGCCGATGTTTATATATTTCAAAAAGATGAAGGAGGCATAGATAATTGGGGGGAAGTGAAACGGATTGTATCACCCTTTACCACACCTACTATTTTTGGTTTCGCGATAGATGTTACCGATAGTTTGCTGGTAATATGTCCGGCTAGGGGAGAGACTGTTTTCATTCATGAACGCAATGCCGGTGGTAATGATAATTGGGGTTTATCCAAGACCATCGCAACTCCCACAAGTAGCTTTTTCAATCTTGACGTGGATATTGAAGAAGATTTAGTGGTTTTTACTATTGACAATGAAGGTGTGTTTATTCACAGAAAAGACCTGGGTGGAGTAAACAATTGGGGACTGGTAAAGAATATACCAGAACCAGCAAATTCTTCATTGCTTGGTATTGAAATCCAAGACAGTATTGTAATCCTTGGCGATACTAGGGGTAAAAAAATTAGGGTTTACAAGAAAGACGAGGGTGGGGTAGACAACTGGGGACTGGTACAAACTATCCAAGGAAATGACAATTTTGGGAGTGGAATTGATTTACGTGATTCTCTTGTGATTGTAGGAGAAAGCAGAGCAGACGTAAATGGTTTTGAAAGTGGTCAAGCTCGTATCTATCGGCTTACCTCTTCGGACACTGCTCCTTTAGAAGAAATATTTGTGCTATCCCCAAGTTCTCCTCGAGAAGAAGACTTTTTTGGAATAGATGTAGCAATCCAGGGTGAATACGCACTAGTGGGAGCCTCTGGACTTTTAGAAACTGGATTACAGAATACTCGAGGAAGAGCCTTTTTCTTTGATAGGAATGTTGGAGGCCCGCATAATTGGGGAGAAGTTCTAGCAGTTGACGATGGAATAAATGGTGCCGTGAGTCAGTATGGTAGTACTATTGATACAGACGGTGACTTTATGATTACATCTGCACCCCAAGGTACTAGTGTTGAGGCCAATAACAGCGGGTTAGCTTACTTATATGCTAGAAATGCTGGTGGTGCAAACAATTGGGGAGAAATTAAGTTCTTTAAATCTCCTAATCCTGTAAATGGTAACCAATACGGTAAGCAAGCAAAGATCGATAATGATATTGCCGTTGTCAGTGAAGATGGTAGCATAAATATTTACTATCAAGATACTGGCGGACCGAATAATTGGGGACTTGTAAAAACCTTAGATCAGCCCAATAATTTCTTGGATATTGATAATGATATTTTAGTCGTGACCACTGGTGATGACATATTGGTTTTCCAAAAAGACTTAGGAGGTGCAGACAATTGGGGACTGCTCAAGCAATTGACTTCTCCCCCTGGTGGTATAGCAATAATCAACACTGTATCTATCTATGAAGACGATATTATGGTGGGTGATCCTGGATTCGCATCAGCAGGAATATCTCATATTGGGAAAGTATACCACTACAGCAGAAACCAAGGTAGCTCTGACAACTGGGGGTTCGTAGAAAGCATCTCTGCCTCTGATGAAAGAAGGGCTAATCACTTTGGCTCAGATCTAAGTATTTATCAAGACCTCTTGGTGGTTTCTTCTAAAAATAGTGATTCGGGAAGTGCTCGCCAATTGTACATTTTTGAAAGGGAGGAGGATGGTTTCGAAGAGAAGAAAATTATCCAGTCCTTTGCCACTAACTCACCTAACTTTTCTCAATTCAGTCGTTCAGTAGCCATCACAGATAGGTTCATCATAACAGGTGATCAAAGAGAAAATTCTTTGATCGGAGAGGCATACGTTTTTGGAAGAAATGTAGGAGGGGCTTCTAATTGGGGATTGGTAAAAAAAGTGATTCCCCCTGATGGCGTGCGGCGTGATGCTTTTTCTCGAGAAGTGGGGATTACAGGAAATTCCATATTCATTCATTCTGCTGCTGATGGTAGTCATGGGAGCAATAGTGGCAGTGTCTATCACTTCGAAATAGAACCTAGAGAAAAAGTCTGGACTGGGAATATCGATTCTGACTGGAATAATACCTTGAACTGGAGTTCTGAAATCGTACCTATAAATGGTGACGATGTCGCCATACCCCTAAGAGTGAATCAACCTATAATTGATGTCACCACTGCTGTGTTAAACAGCATTATTATTGAGAGGAAAGCTTCTGTTCAAGTAAGAACTAATGGTCGACTCAATATAGCTGACTAAAAAGTCAAAACCAACCAATGATAGAGAATGCTTCAATCCCTCAGCCGAAATATACATTGCAACAATTATGACACTCGGATTCCATGCTTCCCAAAGTGTCTTTTAGCCAATTTTATTAATCGATATGATATCTATGAGAAATATGATGATGAAAAATATGAGAAAATTTAGATTGATAGTACTATTAATGTTTCCTCTTTGGATCATTAATGCACAAGAAATAACCTTCGTCGATCACATGGATCGCAGCGACATATCACTACCAGTGAGAGGGGCTACAGGTACGGAAGTGGCTATGGAAGGCGATTATGCTGTGGTAGGCATTCCAGCTGGTGGAACTTCTTCCTCTAGTTTTTCTGGTCTAGCGCTAGTCTATAAGTATGATGCCAGTTCAGATACTTGGTCTGAGATCAAGACACTTACTCCCTCGCTTCCGCGAAACGAGACCTACTTTGGATGGCATGTAGAAATCTATGGTGACCTCATTGCCGTAAGTGAGCAAACCATTAATTCCTTCAATAGCCCCGCTCCTGGAGCAGTATACATCTTCCAAAAAGATCTGGGAGGTACGGATAACTGGGGTGAACTTGCAATCATCGAGGCTCCTGCCAACGTAAATAACACTTTTGGCTGGGGAATTGCACTGACGGATAGCACACTCATTGTATCCCCGAAGAATTTTAGCGATATCTTTATATACGAACGGGACTTAGGTGGTGATGATAATTGGGGGCTCTCTACATCGTTTAACCCTAATGCGATATTTATCACTCCTCACTTAAGACTAGATGGGGATAGATTATTTTATACAGTAGCTTCCGAAGGTACTTTTGTAAGAGAACGTAATGAGGGAGGTAATGAAAATTGGGGGTTGGTAAAGTTTATTCCGCACACAACATCTAATGGCATTGGTGAGGGAATAGCATCTTCTGGAGATGTGGTTCTCTTATCCACAGGTAATTCCGTGAGAGTGCACAAGAAAGACGAAGGAGGAGTTGATAATTGGGGCCTTGTACAATCGATCACAGGGAACTTCGGTTTTGGAAGGGATATCGATCTTCATGAAGATCTTGTAATCGTTGCAGACCCATTTGCCACTATCGACGGACTTACAAATGCTGGAAGGACAGTCTTATTTTCATTTGACCCAGGAGCTAGCCAACCCCTGCAACAAATAGATGTGCTAACAGCTTCTGTCCCTGCAGAAGAAGACTTCTATGGTAGTACAGTGGCTGTAGAAGAGGATAGGGTCTTAGTTGGTGCAACCCAATATAACTTCAATCCATTTATAAAGGACATAACTGGAAGAGCCTTGTTTCATAGTCGCAATGCTGGAGGTGCAGACAACTGGGGTGAAGTATTAGAAATTAATGATACTGCCAATGGAAAAGATGATTTATTTGCTGCTGTGATGTCAGCGCATAATGACCTGCTTCTTGTATCAGCTCATAATTCTGATGCTAATGGTAACAATAGCGGATGTGCTTATCTCTACGGTAGAAATCAAGGCGGCAATAACAACTGGGGAGAAATTAAGAAATTTACTTCACCTAACCCTGGTGCCAATAAAGAATTTAGTAGAAGAAATAGCCTTTATGAAAATGCTGCAGCCATCGGAGAGCAAGGGCAGGTCCATATCTTTTATAAAGACGAAGGAGGGACTGACAACTGGGGAATAGTCAAGACCATAGATCAAGGTAATCTGGTAGTGGATATTCATGATGATATCTTGGCAGTAGCTAGTGGCGATGGCAAGAAAGTATTCATCTACCAAAAAGACGAAGGAGGAGCAGACAATTGGGGACAGGTGCTAGAAGTCACTCAACCTAATACCCCATTTAGGGAAGTCAATGAACTAAAGATAGAGGGAGACGATCTCTACATCGGAGATGCCGGACCATTCGATTTTGGTGGACCTGGTAGGGTTCTCCATTACAGTAAAGACCAAGGTGGCGTGGATAATTGGGGCTTGGTGGACGTCATCCAGCCTACCGACAGTGCGCTCAGTCCAAATTTTGGAAATGATTTAGCAATATATGAAAGCCTGCTAGTCGTGACTTCTTCTAATAGCACATCTGAAGGATCTAATAAGCTCTTCTTATTTGATGATGAGCAGAGCGGATTTGTGGAAAAGAAAGTCATTGATGCTGAAAAAATTGGAGGTTTTATAGCATTTGGACGTTCTGTAGCACTATCGGAGAATTACATGGTGACAGCAGATTTTAGGGATCAAGCACCAGATCGGCTTGATGGTGTAGCATATGTTTATGGTCGAGATAAGGGAGGTCTAGACAACTGGGGTTTGATATCTGAAGTACTTCCTCCTATTGGGAATGATGCTCTCGGTTTTGGTCTCGAAGTGGAGATGGACGATGAATCTTTCTTTATTCATGCATCCTTTGGGAATTCCCACGGGATAAAAAGTGGCTCAGTATATCATTATGAGATTAAGCGAAAGCCATTTATCACACAGTGGGACGTATTTGAAGACCTTAGTATTACCATACCTACCTCAAGTCAGCCATATAGATTTGACTATAAATGGATCAATCAAAATGACCCTACAATCCAGATATCAGGAACCCACTTTAGTCTAGAAGATGGCGATTTTACAACTACATTTCCTGAAGAAGGATTTTACACCCTAGAAATTGAAGGTCATTTTCCGCACTTGATTGCTTATCCTGAAGCTCAACTGATAGACGTGATCCAGTGGGGCGATAATGAGTTCTACTCTATGAAAGAATCTTTCAAAAACTGGCAAGAGTCAAGCTTCTCAGCAACGGATACTCCTGACCTGACTAATGTTACAGACAT
>CAZMYK010000028.1:0-9995 GCA_964570435.1 uncultured Saprospiraceae bacterium
TATATGAATTTATAAGCGCCATCTGATTTTATTCCTTTATCCATTATTCACGTTATTTAGTAATGGCAACTATGCCATGATCTATGGCACCAGCCATGAAGGCATAGCAAGAACTATCTTGTGGGTTCTCACAAATTTTTTCTCCAGCACAATCAAAGGGATCTGGTATTATGGTAAGAATGTGCTTTCTCGCTAAGAAGAAGAATTCTTGGTCAGTCTCGTAGAGCTCAAAATAGGTTTCTTCGTCTATCACCTGATCTGAATATCTTTCAAGATCATGAATCGCAATAAATTCCTCTATGCAGTCCTCCTTCGGAGTGTTTTTTTTACAAGATTGCATGGACAATACAAACAAAACTAGCAGAAAATTCAAAATGCGCATAGGCCCGTTTTAATCTAATAGACGGAAGAGTCGCCATTAGAGTTGGTTGAGATGGACAAGGACTTTGCAATAGTATCTGAAGGTGTCAAGTGTCCTCCATGAGTAAAGCTTCGAATTCTTCGACTGCACAAGCAGACCTTCTGCGACATTTCAGACTATAGTAAATTTGAAGAGCATCATTTTTCCTTATTTGCAGAAGACATTTAAGACTCTAAGAACCCCGATATCGTAGGTAATATTTTCTATATGGGGACATTGATGAAGACTTATTATTTGCGATGATAATCATTGTTAAATTACTAAACTTCTTCAAAATATGGAAAAGATAATTTCTATCTCAAAAGTCCAATTACAATTATTGATCATTTTCTTTTTTCTTGGTGTGCAAACCTACCTCTCAGGGCAAAACTATTGCGGCAGCACGCCCGTATCAGTTCACGGAAAATTGAAGGTGAGTGGAACAAAGATCCAAGATCAAAATAACCAAGTCGTAAGCTTTGCGGGAAGCAGTATGTTCTGGTCCAATGAGGGTTGGGGTGCCGAAAAATACTACAATGCAGATATTGTGAATTGGTTAGCCGACGATTGGGATGCTAGCATTGTCAGAGCGGCGATGGGTGTTGAGGATAACGGAGGTTACCTTAGTAATGCAGGTGCAAATAAGGCAAGGGTAAAGGCGGTCGTCGATGCAGCTATTGCAAGAGGACTTTATGTCATCATTGATTGGCACTCCCACCATGCAGAGGATTATGAAGCCGAGGCTATTGCATTTTTTCAGGAGATGGCTGAGACCTATGGAAATACGCCTAACGTGATTTACGAAATCTATAATGAACCTCTTCAAGTCTCATGGACCAATACGATCAAACCCTATGCAGAGGCAGTAATTAGCGCGATTCGGGCAATTGATCCGGACAACCTTATCATCGTGGGCACTTCTACCTGGTCTCAAGATGTTGATATTGCATCCTCTAATCCAATAACAGGGGTAAGCAATATTGCCTATACCTTGCATTTCTATGCGGCGACTCATAAGGCTAGTCTTCGACAGAAGGCTCAGACCGCATTGGACAATGGAATAGCTCTAATGGTGACCGAATGGGGGACAGTGAATAATTTCGGTGCCGGTGCTGTGGACGCAGCATCTACGGATACATGGATGAACTTCCTGGATGCGAACGATATAAGTCATGCGAATTGGTCTACACATGATAAGGTCGAAGGTGCATCTCAACTTAAACCTGGAACGAGTCCAAATGGGAATTGGGTAGCAAGTGACTTGACAACTTCAGGGAGTTTTGTGCGAGGAATTGTAAAAAATTGGGGACAATACTGCCCAGATAATGATAACCAAGCTCCTATAGTTGAAATTACGAGCCCAGCAAACAATGGTTCAATGCTTGAGGGAGGTAGTGTTCAATTTAGTGTATCTGCATCTGACCAGGACGGGAGTGTTACAAGTGTTCAATTTTTTGCCAACGGTAATTTGGTGGGTAGCAGGTCTTCTTTTCCATATAGCATAAGCTGGAATCCAAGTGCTGGAAATTATCTACTTGAGGCTGTCGCTACTGACAATGCTGGCTCGTCGACAAGTTCAGCATCAATTCTATTCACCGTCAATGGAGTAGGAGGTGGATCGGCGGCCTTTCCTGATGGCACTCCTCATTCGATTCCAGGTACTATCAATGCGACAAATTTTGATACAGGTGGTCAAGGGCTAGCATACAATGACAATGACCTAGGAAACAACGGCAGTGGGCCCAGGGCTAGTGAAAATGTAGACACGGAATACCGCACAGCAGGTGGTAATGTGGGTTGGATCCAAGAGGGAGAATGGCTGACTTATTCCACATATGTTGCAACTACTGGCTCCTATGATATTGACTTTGAAGTAGCATCTTTGCCAGGTGGGGGAGCATTTCAATTACAAATTGATGGGACGGACGTCACACCGGTTATCAATGTAGATGCGACTGGCGGCTGGGGAGTTTTCACAAATGTAGTAACTACGAACGTGCAACTAAGTGCAGGTGATAGGGTCTTAAGAATCGATATTAATCAGGGCGGTTTCAATCTAGGAGACATGTTATTCACATTATCCAACCAGGACAACGGGAATACCCAACCCATGGTGGAATTAACTGCACCTGGTAATAATGCCAGCTTCATGGCGGGCAGTAACATCTCAATTGCTGCCACTTCAAGTGATAGCGATGGCTTCATTACAAAGGTGGATTTCTTTGCAAATGGAGATTTTTTGGCAACAGATGCCTCCGAACCCTATGGAATCTCTTGGAATCCCACATTTGAGGGGACTTACGATTTAACGGCGCTTGCTACTGACAACGAAGGAGCGATTCAGACCTCTTCTACCAGAACAATTGCTGTCACCGGCGGCCAAAATTCGGGATCTTGTAACTTCGGTGCACCGCAAAATTTGCCATTTGCGTCTCTTAGTACTACCTATTCCAATATACATGTCATAGGAAACGGGCCTAACCTAAGTAATGTTAGGAAATTTACCATTAACTATGATCTGACATATGATGGGCTATATCAATTGTCACTCAATACGGACAATGGAGCACCTTCGTGGTGGGTGAATTTGATCTCCTATGCCGACGCAAACTTGAACACTTCAAATCCGGACATCTCATTTTCAGGCACAGGTATAAGTAGTCTTGATGGCGCTTACTGGATTACGCTTGATGGAGATAACCTTGTCCTCGTTTCAAAAAATGCGGGCTTTACGATTTACTGTAGTAACAACCCACTTCCACCTCCCTGTTCTGAATCCTTCTTAAAGACTAGCAAGCTAGGAAGACTTCTTGCGCTAGATAATAATGCTAAAGGACCTTTGATCTTATATCCGAATCCATCTAGAGATCTACTAAAATTTGAGGTTGGCAGGAGATTATCGTTCACAGAAGTGACGGTAGTGGATAGCCAAGGAAGACTTCTAATAAGTAGGCAAGTAGGAGAGGGCTTTAATCATCAAATAGAAATTGGCAGCTTAGCAGATGGCATCTATCACCTTCAATTAATTAGCCCATTGGGAATGTTAAGCAAGTCTTTCGTAAAGCATACTAACTTTTAGTTCCATCTAGAGTCACTGGAAAAAAGGCAGTCATTGTGACTGCCTTTTTGCATCCGTGTGAGCTGATAGTCCACGATATTTCTCCTCATATAGTTGCTATAGTAATTTTGATTTGCGCCTAGAAAAAGAACTTAGATAGCTTGGCAATTCGAGCTTGTTAAAGGGACTTTTGGCTCAATTAGGGTGGGCCTAAAATACTTACAAGATTCTTCATTAAAAATTTGACTTTAAGTCAAAAAAATACGATATTTACGTGAAGCTGATGATCGTAGTATTTGTACATCAGTTACTTAAGTACATACTCAAAGTCAAAATAATGGAAAGTTCTATCGCGAAAGCAAAAACATTTAAAGGAGGCGGATTCGTCGTTGAAGACCAGAAAGCTCAAGATATTTATATCCCAGAAGATCATAATGAGGAACAGGGAATGTTCATCGATATGGCGAAGGAGTTTGTGAATAAGGAATGGGCGCCTGTGAAGGAAGACATCGAAATTCAAGCAAATGAGGCTTGCGAGAAGTTGACAGAGAAGGCTGGAGAACTTGGTTTCTTGGGTTCGCATATTCCAGCTGAATATGAGGGCATGGAACTACATACCAATACCAATACCCATATTTTGGATGTTTTTGGACCGATGGGCTCCTTCAATACCACATTTGCCGCTCATACAGGGATAGGAATGTTACCTGTGCTCTACTATGGCACAGAGGAGCAAAAACAGAAATATCTTCCTGGATTAATATCTGGCGAACTAAAGGCAGCCTACTGTCTAACAGAACCATCATCTGGTTCTGACGCCCTGTCTGCTAAGACGACTGCTTACTTGACAGAAGACGGAAAGCACTATAAAATTAATGGGCAGAAGATGTGGATCTCTAACGCAGGGTTTGCTAATTTCTTTGTTGTTTTTGCTCAAGTTGATGGTGATAAGTTCACAGGATTTGCAGTTGAAGGCAAGCCGGAAGGATTAACCTTGGGTGAGGAAGAAAAGAAATTAGGGATCAAGGGTTCTTCGACTCGCATGGTATTCTTTGAGAACATGTTGGTGCCAGTTGAAAATGTTTTGGGAGAAATTGGAAAGGGACACTTGATTGCATTCAATGCCCTCAATATGGGGAGGTTCAAACTTGGTGCGATGGCCATGGGTGGTGCAAAAGCCATTATTGATATGGCAACTAAGTATGCATCAGAGAGAGTTCAATTCAAGGTGCCGATTGCATCTTTTGGAGCCATTCAATACAAATTAGCTGAGATGACCATCCGTAACTTTGCAGTGGAAAGTTCGGTATACAGGGTGTCTGACTTACTTGAAAAGAAAATACAAGAACTCAAAGCCAGTGGTGTTCCTGCCGGAGAGGCTAAACGCCAAGCTGCGGAAGAATACGCAATCGAATGCTCCATTATCAAGGTCGGTGGTTCAGAGAGTTCCGACTATGCTGTAGATGAAAATGTGCAGATCCACGGCGGCATTGGTTTCTCTGAAGAAGCAATGGCTGCAAGAGCCTACAGAGACAATAGGATAACAAGAATCTACGAGGGAACAAATGAAATTAACAGACTTCTGATTGTAGATATGTTGCTGAAGAAGGCCATCAAGGGGCAGATAGATTTGACTGGTCCGGCATGGGCCGTGCAGAAGGAACTAAAGCAGATGCCTTCTTTTGCGAAAGTAGAAGGAACTTTTGGACATGAAGTTAACGCAGTAGCGGGTTTTAAAAAGCTCATCTTGCTGGTGGCAGGTGCAGCTACAAAAAAACAAATGGATGGAGAACTTAATCTAAAACTAGAGCAGCAATTGCTGACCTATGTTTCAGACATGATCATTACATCTTACAACGCCGAATCATTGCTTCTTAGGGTTCAAAAACTTGAGGATAAGGGATCGGAAAAGCAAGCTATTCACACAGCTATTCTTAGAACTTTCTTTCATGATGCCAAGATGAAGATGGACCAACTATGTATGAACTGCATTCCACATCTTGCTTCTGGAGATTTGCAAAAGATCTTTGTGATGGGTGTCAGCAGGTTCAACAAGTATCCGCTGCAGAACGTAATAGAAAATAGAAGACTTATTGCAAAGGACCTAGTCGAAGCAGGCGGCTACAGCCTTTTTGGATAGAAGGAATTCCTTTAAATTTAGAAGAGCTTGGATTCGTGGCGGATCCGGGCTTTTTTTTGTTCTTCCAAAATCCTTAGACCAGCAGATGTACAAACCTAAGAGTCTGAAACAAAGCTATGGACAAACCGTTGATTCAAGTGCAAAGACCTCTGCGATTGCTATGCTAGGCCTTCTTGGGTTCTATTGCAATTTGCTCTATCGTCTATTAGCATAAACCCCAAGCACGTGAATCGATATTAGTAATTTTTAAAAAACTAGCTATTTACTTAATCAATTCACATCTATAACTGTTACTCTGACATGATTAAATTAAGCTTCCTCATTCTTTCATTCCTCTTTTTGGTAGACCTCCCAGTACAAGAAAGGATCAATCTAGATATTGAAATTACTGGCATCAAAAAGATGCAAGGGGACATACGAATTGCCATTTATAGTCAAGAAAATGAATTTCCTAGCAGGGAGGACATCATGGACTTTCGAGTGATTCCTGTCGCAGGAAAGACGGTGAAATGTTCTTTTGTTGTAGACAAGAAGGGGTCATATGCTATAGCCCTCCTCCACGATCTCAACAGGAGTGGTGATATGGATTTCAATTTCGTTGGGTGGCCCAAGGAACCCTATGCCTTTTCTAATAACCCTGGAATATGGTACCGGGAACCAACCTTCGATGAGTGTGCAATAGAGGTTTTGTCAGATAGGAAGGTAGAGATTAAGATGAAATAGTTGTCCTCAAGTCCAATTAGGGTATGTCCTTGTTTGCCGATTCACTAGGCGATATTTGGAGGTAAATGCACTAGTCAAAAAGTCCCGAGCTGAGGTAGCGATCACCTCTGTCACAGACAATGCTGACGATAGTGCCTGAATCTAACTCTTGAGCTAGTTTTACAGCTGCTGTCATTGCCCCTCCTGAACTCATTCCAGCCAGTATACCTTCCTCTTTGGCTAATCTTTGTGTCATGTCGATTGCTTCCTCTTGTGAAACATCAAATATCCTATCTACCCTGTGAGCTTCATATATTTTTGGTAGAAATTCAGGGCTCCACCTCCTTATGCCAGGTATCGATGAACCATCAGTAGGTTGGCAACCCACAATTTGTATTTCTTGGTCTTTTTCTTTTAGATAGCGTGAGACCCCCATTATGGTCCCTGTAGTTCCCATCGAACTGACAAAGTGAGTCACGCTTCCGTCAGTATCCCTGTAGATCTCCGGTCCAGTAGTCTTGTAATGCATACCAAAATTGTCAGGGTTGGCAAACTGGTTGAGCATATGGTAGTCCTCCTTACGTACCATTTCTTCTGCTAATTCGCGTGAGTGTTCAATGGTCTTATTGATATCAGTTAGTACTACGGTTGCACCATAGGCACGCATGGTATCAACTCTTTCCTTGGTAGCCTTTGCTGGCATAAGGAGGGTCATGTTAAGTCCTAGTTGGCCAGCAATCATAGCGAGTGCAATTCCAGTATTGCCACTGGTTGCTTCTACTAGACGGTCCCCCTTTTTGATGTCACCTCTTTGAAGTGCTCCACTTATCATTCCGTAGGCAGCCCTGTCTTTAACAGAACCTCCGGGATTATTTCCCTCTAGCTTCCCAAAAATCTTCACCCTTGGGTTAGGATTGAGGTGCTGAATTTCTAAAAGTGGAGTATTGCCTATTAGTTCGAGTAATTTCATACTATGATAGCGTTTCCTTGATGACAAATGAACCCAAAGATTGATCATTTCCATCTTTAAGAGTGGCCTTGTAGTAGAGCTTGGTATTCTTTGGAACTGACCTTGTGAGCCATACATTTCCTCCGATTATTGAGTTTTCACCTATGACTGTTTTTCCACCAAGGATCGTCGCATTTGCATAGATCACCACACCGTCTTCTAAAGTAGGATGACGCTTCGTATTTGCATCTGCCTTGTCCACACTAAGGGCTCCAAGTGTCACACCCTGGTATATTTTCACATGCTCTCCAATTTTTGCTGTTTCACCGATAACAACACCGGTTCCATGATCTATGCAGAAAAAGGCCCCTATTTCGGCACCTGGATTGATGTCGATCCCTGTCTTGGAATGCGCATATTCAGTAAGTATTCTTGGGATATCAGTGACATTCTGTTTTAGCATCAAGTGAGCTATTCGATACACTAGGGTAGCATAGAAGCCCGGATAAGACCTAATTACCTCCCTTCGAGACTTTGCTGCTGGATCTCCTTCGAAGATGGCAGTAATGTCTTTCTCCAAAAGGTCATAAACGGCAGGTAGTTCCTTGAAGAATTCTGCAGCCATGTCATTAACCTTACTTAAATCATTGTCGGGATTTCTTGCTAGTAAACCTCCGAAGTCTTTTTCTAAGTCCTTCAAGTAGGCCTGCAATTGCTCGGTAGAATAAAAGTTTTGCTTAGCATAGTCCATGTACAGAGCACCGGTAAGGTCCTTGAAAAAACTAATTATTTCCATAGGTGTGGGGCAGTCGGAGCAAAGTCTATGTGCTGCTAGAAGCTTGTCCAGAAATTTCTTGTTCATAGTCTACTTAATAGATGCTAGCGTATAATGTTCAAAAATAGAGCCCAAACTCTATGAACGACTGGAACCGGCCATTTATTTTCGTCATCGTTAAGACCATAAGTTGCAAATAGGCCAGCATCGTAGGTGCTACGCCTTTATGATTTTGAGAAAGAAGGATGTACTATAAGGCTTTGAAGACCTTTCCAAGGACCTGCTAGCACTTCTTGCTTAGGAGGCTTGTTTGCTTTGATCTTCAAAGCAAGTGATTAATACTGGGAAGATGACCACCTAGCAATGCTAGTAGGCATTTGGGAAAGTTAGGCAAATAAAAAAACCAGAGCTTCTTACGAATACTCCGGCTTTAATTGTGGGTATTTTTTGTTACAAGGTTCCTCGCAATTCTTGTTCCCTTTCTAAAGCTTCGAAAAGTGCTTTGAAGTTTCCCTTTCCAAATGAATTGGCTCCCTTGCGCTGTATAATTTCGAAGAACATTGTTGGTCTTGCTTGGACAGTCTTTGTAAAGATTTGCAATAGATATCCGTCCTCATCTCGATCTACCAGAATTCCTAGTTCTGCCAGTGCCGAAATATCTTCGTCAATGTCACCCACTCGCTCAGCAAGAACATCATAGTAGGTCTGTGGAACTAGTAAGAATTCTATTCCTCTGGCCTTTAAATCTGATACTGTTTTGATAATGTCGTCTGTTGCGACTGCAATATGCTGAACACCTGCTCCATCGTAGAATTCAAGGTACTCGTCGACTTGGGATTTTTTAAGTCCGGGTGCCGGTTCATTGATTGGAAACTTAATCTTGCCGTTACCGTTGCTCATTACCTTGCTCATTAGAGCTGTGTACTCGGTCGAAATATCATTGTCATCAAAGGATAGAATTTGCTTAAAGCCCAAAACTTCCTCATAGAATTTGACCCACTTATTCATATGACCTTCTTCAACATTACCAACCATGTGGTCCACGTACTTGAGACCAGTAGATTCAACCGTGAAATCGTTTTCCCACTTTTTGAATCCTGGAAGAAAGATGCCGTCGTAGTTTTTTCTTTCGACAAAAACATGCACCACGTCACCATAAGTGTGGATACCTGCTTTGACCACTTCTCCTGTGTTGTCCTTCTGCACTGTGGGCGCAAAAAATGACCTTGCACCCCGTGATATGGCTTCTTCATAAGATGTTCTTGCATCCTCCACCCATAGGGCTATTGTTTTCACACCATCACCATGGCGATCGATGTGTCTTCCGATTTCTGAACCACCTTTCAATGGGGAGGTAAAGACGAATTTGATCTTATCTTGGACAACAACATAACTCTCGAATTCCCTGTTCCCAGTTTCTAGTCCACTATATGCAAGACTGTTGAAGCCCATTGCTGTCTTGTAAAAGTGTGCCGCTTGCTTAGAGTTACTGACATAGAATTCAACATGGTCTGTTCCAAGAATAGGCATGAATTCTTCAGCTGCTTTTTTTTCCTCCTCTGTAATGGTATAAGTCTTCATTATATTAAAATTTGCATAAACAATAGTTGCATATGCAAATATAATTATATTTTGATGAATTTGCAAGCTTCCATGTCGTTAATTTGTTGGATAGTTGTGAGACTATTTTCTTGTCCAGCAAATGGTCTTATTGTACTTCAATAGTGTAAGTCTGCGATCTTGGGCAATCTAAAGCCCTACTAGGACTTATGCATATTGTCAAAAACTTGATTGATGATTCGAAGAAACTCATTGTAGTCACTCGCTGAAAGGTTTTCCCAAGATCGTGATCGAAGATTATTTACAATTGGTGTCATATCTGCCGCTACTTTTCTTCCTTCTGTGGTCAAGAAAATTTCGAATTTCCGCCTGTCATCAGCTGCCGATTTTCTAACAACATAATTTTTCTTC
>CAZMYK010000028.1:10005-13069 GCA_964570435.1 uncultured Saprospiraceae bacterium
ATACAGACATCGCAGTTGCCGCAAGTATCTTCTTTTTCTTCACCAAAGTATCTATGGTCCTACTGATGCTTGGTGCATCTTTGAATGATTGCTCTGCGATGGATGTCTGGCTTAGACCATTGCTAGTCTGGAGCAGATCCAAAATCACCCATTGCTCTGGGGTCAAGTTTAGACCCATATTCTTAAAGGCTTGGTGAAAATTAAGTTTTACTATTCTAGTGGTCCGCTCTAAGTAGTAGCCTATTTTATTGTTTTCCGCATCCATGTCGTAAATATACATTCGCTTGTCTAAAAAGCATTAATTCTGCGCATCAGTGAGAAAAATTTTCTTTTTTTTGGTGCGCCTTATGTTTTATTGATTTTTATTTGCTATTTTCTGAAAGAATGTTCTTTTTTGCCCTCTTAACTTAATACCCAATTATGAAACTTGACAAAATTGACTACCACATCATTGACATGCTGCAACAGGATGGACGAATGACCATCCGTGACATGGCTCAACAACTCAACTTATCGACGACACCTATTTTTAACCGGATAAAAAAGTTGGAACAAGAAGGTGTCATTGAAAAGTACATTGCACAGATCAATCCTAAGAAAGTTGATAAGGCACTTTTTGCCTTTGTCCACCTTTCTATCAAAGAGCACTCGAAGGAGGCAGTTGATGCCATTGTGGATCAAGTGACATCTTTTTCTGAGGTCATGGAATGTCACTATGTCACTGGGGGAGCAGACTTTGTTTTGAAGGTCTTAGTTAAGAATATGGAAGAGTACAATACTTTCATCACTGAAAAGCTTTTTACAGTCAAGAATATCGGAAAGATCGACTCACTATTGTCTCTGTCGATTCCTAAGCATAGCAATAAAATTCCACTGGAGTTCTAGCTTTTTTTCAAAGTGGATAGGGTGTCTTTTGTAAATTGAGATAAGACAAGTTTTCCGCTTTCGCTTGCTCTTGCTGAAAGCAATGAATCCCAATCATTCGTGCCCTTCCAGAGCACTCGCTTGAGACTACTTCTAGCTTCTGGATTTGTGGAGGCAAGATTGCTAGAAAATACGTCAATTGCTTCATCTAGCGCTTCGCAGGAGTCTACGACTTGATGGTATAAGCCTTTAGAAAGCCCCCATTCAGCATCATAGAAGTTTTTGAAGTCTAGACTTAATGCAGAAAAGGCGCTGACGCCAATTTTTCGTTCTACAGCGGGCCCTATGACGAAGGGACCAATTCCGATGCCAAGCTCGCTTAGTTTGAGACTTGCATACTTTGTAGCGAAGCAGTAGTCGGTCGCAGCAGCAATACCAACACCACCTCCGACAGCCTTACCTTGAACCCTTCCGATCACGAGTTTGGAGGATCTTCTGATGGCATTGATGACATTTGCAAAGCCCATGAAAAAGTCCTTGCCATCTACCTCATTGTTGATTGCAAGCAGTTCTTCGAAGGATGCTCCTGCACAAAAGGTCCTATCTCCACCACTTTGTAGAATGATCACTTGACAGTCACTTCTTTGACCATATTCTTGCAGGGCCTCGCACAACATATTTAGCAGGCGAGCAGGTAATGAATTGTGAGCTGGATGGTAGAATTCAATTCGACCAATGCCTTGCTTATCAATCCACTTCATGACATAACCGTTATCAAGTTTCTTCATGAGATCGAACTGACGGAAATGGTGCTCAAGGTGTTTAAAGTGGATCAGGTCCCATTTTTCTTTGTCAAGACTCCCATAAAAGACATGGTCGGTGACTGCACTAGAATGGTTTCTAAAGAAGTCTTCGTATTTGTCGCAGTACTTGAGTAATTCTTCCTTTGAGACTGACAACGATTCGAACTCAAGGTCTTCAACTTCTTCGGACCTTAAGTAAGGATTTTTAAAGAACTTTGGAAGTCGTCTTTCACCGAATAAACTGGCCTGATAGCGATCCAACTTATCCTTTGGCGTCACCACTTCTTGCTTGACCTCTCCGATCGAAAGTCGAAATACATAGATAAGGTGTTCGATCATGTGTTGTGGAGACATCAATCCCCACAGGGGGGCATCATCAATGCTTAAATGCTTAATGTGATCTTCTACATACCTTTTCGAATACACCATTTGATCTGCGTTTACCTTTTATGTTTGCCACCCGTCCAGCTGCTTTTCTCACTTAGCCACTGTTCACCGCTGGCAACCGCTCCTTCCTCAATCGAAGTAGCCATGGAATCGTTCCATCTGTTAAGGTAGCCAAACAATGCAATTACACCCATGATTTCAACAATCTCACCTTCATCCCAGTGCTCCCTCATTCTTTCGCTCACCTCCTCATCTACAGCATTTGGCACTGCAGAGGCCGCCACTGAAAGATCTAAAGCAGCGCGCTCTGCTGGATTGAAAGCAGGATGGGTGCGGTATTCCCAAATATTTTCAATTTGCTTTTGTGCTGCACCATATCTTTCTGCTGCTCTTATTCCGTGGGCTTGGCAATATTGGCAGCCCGTTGCATGGCTGCTCACGTATGCGATCAGTCTTTTTAGTGCACTCGTTACTCGGCCCTTATTTTCCATTACGGACTTATTCATCTCAACAAATGCAGCAGCGATTCTAGGTCTTCTTTGCATTGTCTTAATACTGTTAGGACAAAAGCCTAGGGTTTCATTATAAAAAAGAACCATTTCTTGGATGGATGGATCTGTCTCTGGTATGGGATCAACTAGCGGTCTTTTCATTTATTTTTTAGTTTCTCTTTATGAAGTAGGGCACCTATCAGCGATCAGAAGTCAAATTTTCAATAACTTCTTTCGCAGACTTTTTTTCTCAAAAGTATGCTACTTTATTGGCCCAAATAGCTCTAAGTATATTTCATGTTCTAATAACGTCGGCAAGATAGAAAGACTAAGTGAAATAAATTGATTTTAGTGAAAGTGAAATATCTACTTTGAAGGTGGAGTAGCTTAGGGATAGGTTTGGGAGTTGGTAGAGCAAATGTACATAAGAAAAAAGGTTGCTTCCATCACGAAACAACCTTTATATTATTTAGTAGGGGCGATAGGATTCGAACCTACGACCCTCACGCCTATGGCGTG
>CAZMYK010000028.1:13169-16535 GCA_964570435.1 uncultured Saprospiraceae bacterium
AATATAGACTAGATGCATAAGAAAAAAGGTTGCTTCCATCAGGAAACAACCTTCACATTATTTAGTAGGGGCGATAGGATTCGAACCTACGACCCTCACGCCTATGGCGTGATGCGCTTTACAGATCATTAAGAAATCTAGAGGCACCCCTTTTCTTAATCTTTTTTTCAAAAGCCAAAGCAGTCCTTTTCGATACAAATTTTTTAGTAAAAACAACAGTCCAGTCGTCGGCCCTGCCTGTGAAACCTTGATTGTTGTATATATGGTATGCCAGACGCTCCTCGACGGTTTTCGAAGTATAGCCGGTATAGAATTTGCCCAACTTCTTACTATGTATAATATAGACTAGATGCATAAGAAAAAAGGTTGCTTCCATCAGGAAACAACCTTCATATTATTTAGTAGGGGCGATAGGATTCGAACCTACGACCCCTTGGTCCCAAACCAAGTGCGCTAACCGGACTGCGCCACGCCCCTAAAATAATTATGTTCAGTTTCAAGAACCATCGTTCTCTAAGCCAATAAATCAAGACCTTGATTCTAAGGCGGCACAAATATATAAATTCGTTCAGGTAAAAAAAATATTTTATTTCTTTTTATGGCAATTTCTTTCTTCTCTTACTACAGCGCTCTCCCTTGCCAGGCACTATGACAAGTTTGATCAAATCAAGCACAAAGTCAGCTTAACATTTCCTTAACTGAAATAACTTGAGTACAGACGAGGACGCTCAGACTCCTTCATATAAGAACAACATTATTAAGCAAATAAAAAAAATAAATTATGAAAACCACGAAAGCAATTTTAGCAATCCTAATCACTTCTATTTTTCTAATGTCATTTACAACCGTCGCTAAGAAATGGGATTTCTTGGGACAGAGAACTGTGAACTTCGCGGTGGATAGAGATGAAATAGGTGTCACTGCACGGGAGGGAAGTTTTAGAAAGATTAAGCTACAAGTAAAGAAGGCGCCAGTGCACTTCAGGAAAGTGGTGGTGCATTATAGAAATGGTGGTAAGGAATCTATATCCCTACGAGATAACATCAGACCTGGAGGCGAAACTCGAGCAATAGACCTAAACGGGCACAATAGAATTATTAAGAAGGTGGTTTTCTACTATAACACCAAGGTGAAAGCTCCGCGAAAGGGAAAGGTTAAACTCTTTGGGTTGAATTAGTAGTGATGCAAATAGTGACAAATAGGTTGGGACGTTGGTTCCCAGCCTATTATTTGATAAGAAATCGAAATGGCCCTAGTCGTCGTAGAAAATTTTGACGTCGGCAGTATCTCGCAGGAAATCAATATTCCCAACCTCCAACCTATTTATTTTCAATCCAGTTCTTGACTCAAGGTCTTCCTTAAGGAGGTGGTGCTCTTTTTTATTAATATGAGAAATATTCTCATAAACTATCTTCTTGGTTTTTTCATGGCTGACGATTTTGAAAACTTCTAGAAAAGCAATCGCACCAACCACGACAATGTTGGCTCCAAATATCTCGGCGTAGCTCATTTTTTGATTGGCCAATGAATTGATGACCGATATGCCAATGACAATAAAGAGGTAGGTCATATCATTAATTTCCATCGGATTAGTCCTGTACCTTATAATGCCGAAAATCGCAAAAAGTCCAAGGGCCATACCAAGATCCAACTCAAACTTTTTTAGGGTAAAGCAAAGAAAAAAGACGATGATGGCGATCATGTAGTAGGTGAATAAGTAGTTTCGATCTTTCGAATACCTAATGTAGAAGAATCTAACTAT
The DNA here is from genome assembly GCA_964570435.1 of uncultured Saprospiraceae bacterium. GTDB lineage: Bacteria > Bacteroidota > Bacteroidia > Chitinophagales > Saprospiraceae > Portibacter. The sequence goes on from CAZMYK010000028.1 coordinate 14,932, forward strand.
CACAGTGATGAAGAATAGATTGATGCAAAATCGAAAAATCATCTTTACGAAATCATCATCATACAGAGGGATGTCTAAAAATTCCATCTAGCTTGTTACTTTGTTTAGTTCTAATAATTTTGCCTTGAATCCATTGTACTTAAGTTGTTTATGCATTTGCAACATTCCAATGCAGTATTTGCTGAATCCAAAGGCGTGAATACCGTTTTGGCGCAGTGTCTTAATGATAGGTGATTTTCTATTGTGTTTGGACTGCTTTACCTCGATAATGGCCAGATTAGGGATGCTCGTTTTTTCATTTTTGTACGAGAATGACAGTTTAGTATCAATAGTCACTCTTTCTTGCATCGACCTATTGACCAATGTGATTCTCTGAAATTCGTTAGTAAGCGAGTGAACCAATTCGTACCTCACCTTAGTGATTTTTGTAATAAACTCCGCACAAATGGGCTTACCCATATCGCCATATGCAGATATGGCCAGTCGATTCTTCACCGTGTTCTTTCTTCCATCCTTCATCTTAACCTCAAGAAAGTAGAGATCAGAGTCAAGATAGCAACGGATTCGAATCTTTGTCCTTTTGATCCTCCCATTGTGATGGTCGTAGAAAAACTTGTTTTTGGATGTGTCAAAGTACAATGACTCATACTTTGACATTCGTTGATCTTTAATTTGCAAGATTTGATAAGACGTACAAAGTTCTTGTAGGAGTCGTGGCAAAATTTGCGCAGGAAGTAAGTACTTTGTATCCACTCTTTTCTGGAGACTGACGTCCTCCATTTCAAAGAGCTCAATACGCTCAAAGCCTTTGATAATCTCCTGTATTCTTAGCATCACTTCATAGAACACGACGAAGTTTGAGAAAAGTTACTTTTATTTAGAAATTTCTTGAGACTTATTTTGATTTTCCTCTATTTGGTCGAACATCATTAAGCTGGCAGAAGTTTAAAGACTTTTTGAGCATGTGGAATTAGAACTACAGAATGTTAAAGTCGACTCCCTGATGATACTTTCTTTTTATATATATGAAAAATCTAAATATGTTTTTTATTTTTACTATTGCAGGAGTGATTCAGAGGCTCAAGATAACTGCTCAGGTTTAGGTGTGTTTGAAATCAAAGGATTTCGTCTACATGTTTTTACCCATGCAGGATAAAGACTTTCAGTACATTCTTGAGCTACTACATTGTCACCACTGTTAATAATTTGATTGTACCTATACTAAAAACAGCGGAAGGTTTTTGCGGTGTTGGGTACGATTGGTTTTTGAAGACCAACTTTTTGACATTTATTTTTTGCTAATATCTAATTTGCAGTTATTACCTAAGACGATGAAAAGAAGTTTTTTACGCATGATTTTTTTCAATATGTAAAGCCATATTCGACATTAACGTAATGTTCGTGGTAGTAAGCTTTTAAGATTGGTATCTTATTTGTTGCCTTTACGTTGAGAATCGCAGACAAACACGATTTATGGGATTAATTGAAACACACGACACCTTAGATTCTTAGACATATTTTGGAACATGAAATAATTTTCTATTCGATCCTAGATTGGAGACAAGATTTAGGATCAAATCATCAACACCTTTAAATATGAATTA
>CAZMYK010000029.1:0-16432 GCA_964570435.1 uncultured Saprospiraceae bacterium
CCTAATCAGCATGATGGCATGAACTCCCGCAACTGCGAAACCTGTACTAGCAAATGCGGCAAAGGTCATATGTAGGGCCTGGGTGAACCAAGCATCATTAAAGAGTGCTGCAATCGGGTCAATATTAATGTACTCCCCATTCACAAAGTCAAACCCTGCAGGACTATTCATCCATGCATTTGCTGCCACTACAAATATTCCTGACATCACTCCAGATATTCCTACTAGCAGGCCCGAAATCCAATGTGCTGTTGGAGAAATTTTGTCCCAGCCGTAAAGAAATATACCTAGGGCAATAGCTTCTACGAAAAAGGCAGTGCCTTCTAATGAAAAAGGCATCCCAAAAATGGGTCCAGCATGTTCCATAAAGGTAGGCCAAAGTAAGCCCAATTCAAATGAAAGCAGGGTGCCAGAAACGGCACCTACAGCAAAAAATATTGCAACACCCTTTGACCAAGACTTAGCTAAATCTAAGTACACTTGGTCCTTGGTTTTCATCCACTTCCATTCTGCAAAAGCCATGAAAAATGGCATGGCCATCCCGATACATGCAAAGATAATATGCCAACCAAGGGAGATTGCCATCTGAAGTCTTGCTGCTAATAACTCTTCCATATGTAAATTTAATTCACAATCTTACGGTGAGCAAATTCCAGATATGGAATTACCCATAATAATACAATTGAGAATGATTATAAACTGTTTGAGAGGCAAGTAAAAAATCTACTCATGACCCAAGCAATAAAACAAACTGAAAAATGAGAATAATTCAAGCCATTTTCTTCTTATTTCTTTTGACTTCTTGTGGCTCAAATACTGTTCAGAACCAACTTCACCCAATGGTTGATGGTAGCAAGTCCGAATGGGAGCTTGTAGATAAAGAAGCCATACCAATATCGGATGATGTTACCTTGTTTATATTCCAAAATGATTCGTATGTATGGATTGCCTATGACTTCCCGAAAGAAAGTTTCGCAACGCTAGATATGGTAATTGAGACAGAAAAAGTAAGGACGCCATTAAACCTTCATGTATCCGCACAATTGGGAGAGTGGCCTCTGGGGCAGGAAGAAAGTATTCCAAAATCGCCAACGAGCGATCTATGGTGGAATAATAGCGGATGGACTGCAAATAACTTGTGGGTTAATGGCATTGACACGCTAACCTATAGTACCCCCGAATTAAAAATTAAGAAGAGTGAAATTCGAGAAATTCAACTTTCAAAAGATAGATTCGGAAGAGGTGAGTGGAAAATTAAATTGAAAATCAACGCGATAAAAACAAAGAACGGCAACTTTACTAATCTACAATTTCCTGAGGACGAAACTTACCACATGATAGATGCGACATAAGAAAGATAACAGTCGAAGGTGCTTAAATATTAAGAGCTTGTAGGAGAAAGCAATTCTAACTCCTCTCACAATGCATACATCGCGAAACATTTTTAATTTAGTGTAAAATACTTTCTTGAATTGGACCATCTGAATTCGCAATGTCTAGGAGATCACTTCCAAGGAGAAACTAAGATCAGTGTCGCTTTGGCACATTCGACTTTACAAATGCCGTCCATATGCTCCTAACAAAATTGCATATACCCACAGTAAATCCAAATCAGCTACGTAGATCTAGCTTATTTGACCACCTAGACAAGGGCTTAGAAGCAAAGCTGACGCTAGTCTCCGCCCCTGCTGGCTCTGGAAAAACAAGTCTTATTTCTGATTGGGTTAGATCAAAGAAGTACCGAATATTATGGTTATCCCTTGACAAGAATGACAAAGACCCATCACTATTTCTAGGCTATATAGTGCAGAGTTTTCAAAAGACAATGGATAATTTTGGAGGACCGATTTTACAGCTTTTAAAATCCCACGAAAGACCATCTAATGAAGCACTCATTCACCTCCTTATCAATGAAATTGTCAAGCTAAAAGAAGACTACTTGCTGGTTCTTGATGATTTTCACTTAGCAGAAACGAAGGAAATTGCAGAACTGACCTCCTACTTACTTGAGCATATCCCGGAGAATTTCCACATCCTTATCTCGACTCGGTCTGATCCCATGCTCCACATGGCAAAACTTAGAAGTCAGCGACAATTGGTGGAGCTTAGATTCTCAGATCTTGCTTTTTCAGTAGACGAAATCTCAGGCCTATTTAGCAATAAATTGAAAATAAAGCTCTCCGACTACGACGCCCAACTTCTAGAAAGCAAAACAGAAGGATGGATATCCGGTCTGCAATTGGTCGCCTTGTCACTGGAAGGTCAAAGCGATACATCGAAATTCATTCGCGACCTAAGTGGTGAAAACCGCTATATTATGGACTACTTAATAGAGGAAGTCCTTAATGCTCTTTCTATTGATCTCAAGGAATTCTTATTACAAACATCCATCCTTGAAAAGTTCTCGTCCCAATTGTGCAATAAGCTTTTGGGAATAAAAGACAGTCAGTCGATCCTCGAAAAGCTTGAAAAGCGCAATCTATTTATCGTTCCCTTAGACAATGAGAGAAAATGGTTCCGATACCAACACCTGTTTGCTGATTTGCTGAAACAAAGGCTTTTATTGAAGGGAAGTAAAATCGTAGGCGACCTGCATAGAAAGTCTGTTGAATGTTATGAAGAGGAGGAGATGCATGACCTAGCTCTAGAACATTCGCTTGCTACTAAGAATCACACGAAGAGCGTCGTACTTGCTGAAAAAGTCGTGGAAGAAATGTGGAAGGATGGGCAACACTCAGCCATCTTGGATCTAGGAGATATGGTCCCGCAGAACATTTACGAAAAGCATCCCAAGTTTTGCATGTACTACGCATGGGCACTATTCAATGCTGGAAAAATGGACAGGGCCCACTTTTTTATAGAACAAGCCTCGAACAAAACGGCCCATATTGCGAATCAAGAAGGTCGCGATGAACTCTTGGGAAAAATTGCAATCACCAAGGCACAATTAAATGTAAATCGTGAAACACCAGATCAAATTCTGGAGTATTGCTCTTCGGCTCTAAGGCACTTGTCAGATGAGGATACCCTATGGTTGGGATGGACTTGGAAATTGAAGGGCTTGATGGAAATTGCGAGTGGGAACGTAGAAGGGGGGATTGAAGCCTTGATAAGAACAGTAGAGTTTGGAAAAAGAACTAGCAACCTCTACCTTACCTCTTCAGCTGCCTTGGCCCTGGCCTATTATCAGTCAACCTTTGGTCAACAAAGTGCATCTTATCGGCGATGTGGGGAATTGCTCCACTACATGAAAGAGGAAGGTTACTCAGAATTAGCTAAATCAGAATGGATGTATGCGGGCCTTTTCTCTATGATGGCTGTTCGAGAATGCATCATTACAGACTTCGATAAGGCCTTAGAAAGTGTCAAAATTGCATATAGCCTATGTAAGCATGAAAAAAATGTCACACAGAAAATTGTAGCCCTCTTAGCTTACTCCTATATTCTATATGCTCGCGGAAATGAAAACGGCGCTAGAAGCAAAATACAGGAGCTGGAAGCTGTCATGAAGAGATTTAAAATCTCACCCTATATTAATACAACATATGTAGGTTGGAAGCTCTACCTACTGATCGACTCAAAGCAGCTAGCAGAAGCCCAAAAGTTTGCAGATGCAAGTGGCTTGCGTATCGATTGCAGCATATCTCTTCAGAATGAACTATCCTACCTAAACTTTACACGTCTACTAATAGCTCAAGGTCAATTAGACGAAGCGAAATCAATACTATCCAGAATATTTCAGCAAGCGACTGCTAGTAGGAGGCTAGAATCAATGGTTCAAGTAGAAATTCTGCGGTCACTCATCAATCATGCAAGTGGATCCAAGGAAAAAGCAGTTAAAAATTTGGTCGCAGCTATGGAGTTTGCAGTTGAGGAAGAACTATTCATATATTTTTTGTTTGACCTTCCAATCACCAGCGAATATCTAGAACAGGCCATTCGATTTCGAGCGGTTTCCAAGACTAAAATACCCAAGGTTTTCATCAAAAAGCTTCAAACAGCGATCAAAAGGAAAAAGCACAAAGCAAAACTACATAGCAATTTCGAACTAAGTGATCGCGAACTAGATACCCTAAGACTGATTGCGAAAAATCTACCCAACAAGGAGATTGCAGAAAGACTATTTGTTTCGGTAAATACAGTTAAAACACACGTCAAAAACATCTACCTAAAGCTCGATGTCAATAGTAGGTTGACCGCCATAGAAAGAGCAAGGCAATTGCAATTAATCACCTAAGTTACTTATCCATTCATTTCCTTTTACTTACCTAAAAAAAAACGATCTAATCACCCATCGGGGTGAATGATCTGATACTGCCTACTAATACTTTTGTAAGTAATTATGGTAGTCATGAAAAGCATTGTACACATAAAGATTAACGGACGGCTTGATCAGAAATGGTCCTCTTATTTTGATGAATTCAAAATCAATTACAACGGGGATAGCACAATCTTATCAGGGGAAATCAGAGATGACGCTTCCTTATATGGCACCATTAACAAGATCAGAAATCTAAACTTGAAACTTATTTCTATCAATAGGTCGTCGCAAAACTATTATTCAAGCAAAAAAAAATAACTGTATGAAAAAATCAAAATTATCGATCTTCTTCCTTCTAGTAGGAAGCTGCCTACTACTTGGTCAAAATCAAACCCAAGAGCCGAAATATAGGCACTCCATCGGGTCTTCGCTATTTATGCTAGGCAATTTCCTACCGGAATCTCCAGATTACGGCTTACTAACTTACGGATATCGTCTTACTAATAAGGACCGAATTTATACCGAATTTAACACGTGGAAATATGGCGAACCACTGGGGACCTACACGAATTCAGAAGAACCATATCCTGGCTATGTGAGGGCCTTTGGCATCGGTGTCGGCTACCAAAGATTTATATGGAAGGGACTATTCGCTTCAGCAACAGCAACGCCCTTTTTGAAACTCTATCATGATCAGGAAAATGAGAAAATTCAGAACGGTTTTCAATTGTATACCCAATTAGGTGTCGGCTACAGATTTGAATTATTCAAGGGTCGATTCTATATTGAGCCTGCATATGTGTTAAAGTATTGGCCTGTGGATACTAACTTCCCTGATGCCTTTGCTCAAATAGAAGAGGGTGCACCGATCCACATCTTCGAACCTAGTCTAAACTTTGGTTGGAGGTTTTAGAAGTACCAAAGTAATATACCATTGACAAGAAGATAGGCTGAAAGTGGAATTTACTTCACCAAGATATGCGAAAATGAAATTCGCTACTTGGTGGCTTGATTCTCACTTTCAATTGAACCTACCATTCACTTGTTCATGTCTTGTAAAGACACTATTCTTCAAAAAGTAAGAGCTCTAATTCACCTAGAAGCGTTTCCTGATTACCTATCAAACCACTCCAATTATATTGCGTCAATGGTCCATCGACAAAGTCTCCGTAGTTGCTACAAGTTACGATGTAGGTGTCTTTTTCTGGGTAATAAAAGACATTATTTGCAGCACCCAGGGAACCGCCATTGTGCCCTATTCTAGTGAGAACTCCAAGGGGCGCTTCCGTGACTTCTAGACCAAGTCCCTCCCCTCTTTTGACTGCAGATGGATAGCTAGCATACTCAATCATCTCATCAAGACTTTCTTGACTTAAAAGTTTCCCTGTGAAGAGTCCCTCTATGAATAGGAAGTAATCATTCGGTGAGGCCATGATGGCATCGTGGCCAATATTCATATTGGCAAAGTTTCGTTCATACTCTGTAGAATTGATCATTTTCCCGTTGCCTCTCACATCCAAGTAAGTATTTACAGCACCCTCTGGGGCCGGATAACCTGCTTCATTCTTATAAAATGTACGCTTCAAATTAAGTTTCTTAATGATCTTTTCTGTGATCACATCGGCATGGTTGCCTGCTACTTCATCCATAATTAAAGCTAGTAAGACCGTATTGGTATTCGAATAGTATGTCCTTGTGCCTGCTTCAAAATCTGCATCGTCCCCACATATATAATCCATGTATTCAGGAATCGTGAATTCACGCATTATATTTTGAAAGTAGTCTGTCAGGTGGTTCAGCTCGCTAATGAAATCTGGGATACCTGATGTATGATTCATCAACTGCCTAACTGTTGCAGATGACCTATTGGGTAAGTCTTGGCATAACCACTCAGGCAGGTATTGATCAATTGTAACGTCTAGTGATAACTTCCCTTCTTCCACCAATGACATAGCGGCAACAGCGTGATACGACTTTGCCACACTTGCAGAGTGGTATATATTACAATTGTTCATCGGCTGCTGGTTCTCAATTCTTGAAACACCCTTGGAACCCATCCATTTACCATCCTGGGGAGTCGAAACAAGCACAGTTAATCCCGGATACCCAAGGCTAACATACTTCTCCATTATGCTTTCTATTTCTTCGGCATATGGATGTCCCTCATTGAATTCAATTGCACCTTCTTCGCATTGACTTACAGGTATCATTATTTCTTTGCTGCAAGAGAGTAGCACAAAGCCTGAAAGAACTGCCGCTAACAATGTTTTTATTTTATTCATTACGTGGAAATCTTTGTTATGAAATCTTACTTTTTGATTTGAAATTTGCTCCCTATATGAACCAAGGTGTGCGGGAAGAAGGGCACAAATTTAGAGTACGGTGTTTGGATCAAGCCTTCATACCTTATAAAGGGAGAGACTATGAACTGTTCATTTAACTCGAACCTATAACCCGTGCCAATGCCCATAGAAAACAACATCCCTCCACTCCCAAGATCCGTATGCTTTTGGTATTTTCCATTTTCTGCCAGTTTATACGTTTGATCATAACTAAAGTCATGTATATAGCCAATCCCTGCTCTCAGGTCAGCAAACACACCTGACTTGTGAGTAAACCTCCTAATATAGTCGGACTTCAGCCACAGAGACCTGCTAAGATGTTTGTGGGTAAATCCTCCAATCTCGAATTTCTGAGCATGCCTCGCTATCGGTTCATCGGTGTAAGAAAATTCAACTCCAAGACTAAGCCCCAAATTTATGGGCAGCTTTGTAAATTCTTTACCAGGAACACCTATTGAATGATTAAAAACACTAATTGAAAAAGTGGGTTGCTTGAAAAACCGCGATTGAGCATCCGTTGGTAGGCTAAGAAGTAAAAAGGCTATCACTATCCAAAAGGCGCTTCGCATATCACTAAATTTGATCATATCTATCATTGTGAATACAAAGCTACACTCTTAGATCCATCATTCATTGTAAAAAATAGACACTTGATTTTTCCTCAGGTATACCTCAGGGGTCAGACCTGAAAATTCTTCAAAACTTTTAATAAAATGTGATTGGTCGTGAAAACCGTAGTCTACTACTAAGTCCATCCATGAAGAAACTCTTTTCGAATCGATATCCTCTACTATATTCTTAAACCTCGTGATGGATGAAAATTTCTTTGGGGTGAGTCCGACCTTGGCTTTGAACCATCTTTCTAGACTTTTGTAATTGGTATTCAACTCGTAACTTAAGTCTCTTATATTCAGAATGCCCTTCTTTTGCTGAATCGTATTTATTGCCTGATTTAAACGATAATTGATGTCGCTTGATCTATATATTTTGCACAAATAAGCTTCCAAGATCTTGACCTTAGACTCAAAGGTCCTTGCCTCGCCCATTTCTTGATAGACGTCATATGCACCTTGATTGATCAAGTCTTTGATCGGTAGTTCGCCATTCAAAATATTTGCTAACGGGACCTTGGTCAATGGATATATGCCACCTGCCTTGAACCGAACATGCAAAATCGAAATTTGACTTGTAAGCGTAATTTCATATGGGGTATCAAAATTCCCAATAAATGATGCACCGTCCAATTGGAAACCAGCTCCACCATCTAGTCGCACCTGTAGACTTCCATCAAAACAGAATGCAAAATCCATAGCAGTTCTAGGAAAATCACTTGTCACGATGGGTTTCCCAAATTCACAGTTATATTCGAGAAAACTATAGTACTCGACAAAATCTTGGAGGGGTGCTGATGGAAAATATACCTGCTTTTCGATAATACGCTACTTTCTTTATAAACTAAGGTAACAGTTAATGAACGAATCGAACTTATACAAGTTACAAATTTGAGTAATAGTCTGCTATTGGATATAACCTGCAATGATCATGCAGGGAGAGGTTTCCAAGTTAATAGGGCTAAGTGCTTAGAAGTTAGTATCCACATCAAACAATACATTACCTTTTACCTTTAGAATGCTCTTTTTGATGTCTGCCATTAATTGCGAATCGTGGGTTTGCCCCTTCACCTAACATTCCTATCTTTGCGTCTTTTAAGTGATGGGAAATTGGAACAAAGTGTCATTCCCGGAAACTACGAATCGTAAATGTTGTACTTCATATGAAGATTTCGCTGAACTGGCTGAAACAATACATAAATTTGGACTTAGATCCAGATGAAATTTCTGAGATACTTACTGCTATTGGCTTAGAGGTAGAAGGACAGGAAGAGGTCGAAACTGTTAAAGGGGGACTGGAAGGTATTAAGGTAGGACATATTTTGACTTGTGTCAAACATCCAAACGCTGACAAATTATCGCTCACAAGCGTCGACCTGGGTGAGGAAGAACCCTTCCAGATTGTCTGTGGAGCTCCTAATGTTGCAGCAGGTCAGAAGGTTCTAGTGGCTACTGTGGGCTCAACGCTATATACAGCTGAGGGAGAGGCTTGGAAAATCAAAGCTGGAAAGATCAGAGGTGAGGTCTCGAACGGTATGATCTGTGCTGAAGATGAGATCGGCCTTGGAGAAAGCCATGATGGGATAATGATATTGGATGAAGATGCTGAGGTAGGTCAATGGGCCAAGGATCTCTTCAATGTGCAGAATGATATAGTGTATGACATTGGACTTACACCGAATCGCTCAGATGCTACTTCTCACATAGGTGTCGCAGAAGACCTATTGGCCTATCTTAAGATTAACAAGGACTACAAGGATGGAATCACCTACCCGGATTTCTCAGGATTCCAAGAAGGACAGGGAAAGGGTGGCATTACGGTGGAAGTATTGGATCAAGATGGCGCGCCTAGGTATTCAGGCGTAAAAATAGATAACATTACCATCAAAGATTCTCCCGACTGGATGAAAAACAATCTGCGTTCCATCGGAATCAATCCGAAAAACAATATTGTAGACATCACCAACTATGTGCTCCATGAAATGGGACAACCACTGCATGCATTTGATGCAGAAAAGATTGGAGGTAGTCACATAAAGGTGCAACAACTACCGCAAGGCAGTAAGTTTGTCGACCTAGAAGGAAGGGAAAGGGAACTCCACGAAGAAGATATTATGATATGTGATGGGAATGACAAAGGGATGTGCATAGGTGGTGTATTCGGTGGCTTAGACTCGGGAGTTTCTGAGACGACCACCAGCATTTTTCTGGAATCGGCTTATTTTGATGCCAAGCGGATCAGAAAGACAAGTACTCGTCATTTGCTAAGAACTGATGCAGCTACTACTTTTGAAAAAGGGACCAACCCCAATTTTACTGTAACGGCCCTGAAGCGGGCAGCCCAATTAATGGTAGAACTTGCAGGTGCGACAGTGGCATCAGAGATTACTGACATCTACCCAGTAAGAATTGAACCTAAGGAGATAGAAGTAAAATACAGCCACATAAACCGTTTGATCGGCGATGCAATAGCAAAAGAAGAAGTCAAAGCCATCCTGGCAGCTTTAAACATTGAACTACTTTCGGAAGATGGAGATGACATTACAGTGGCCATACCAAGTAACAAGACAGATGTGCTTAGAGAGGCTGACGTGATCGAAGAGATATTACGAATTTATGGCTTCAATAAGGTTTCCATCCCTGAAAAGGTAGTCAGTACCATTTCATACAAACCCACGCCGAATCTGCCCTTGCTTAGAAATAAAGCTGCAGACGTACTATGCGGTTTCGGTTTCAACGAGATGATGGCTGTTTCCCTTAATCAGTCAAAGTATTATAGTAACGAAGACCACCTGGTGTATATTAATAACACCTCGAACATTCACCTGAATGTCATGCGGGCTGACATGGTGCATAGCGCTCTAGAAGCAGTAGAGCACAATGTGAATCGGCAAGAAACCTCGCTAAAGTTGTTCGAATTTGGCAAGGTCTATTGGAAAAATGACGAAGAAATCTTCGAAAAAGAAAAATTAAGCTTCACTTTAACAGGGAATCTTTATGGCGAGTCTTGGAATCAGAAAAGTAGCCTTGAGGGACAAGGCTTCTATTTTGCTAAGGCTAGCCTAGGTCAAGTTTTTAAAGCATTAGGCGTTCATAGCTTTCAAGTTTCCGAGCTTGAGAATGAACACTACCTCTATGGCCTAAAGTACCATCGGGGTCCCAAGGTTCTTGCAGAAGTAGGTCTCTTGCATCCCAAACTCACTTCATCGATGGGTGTTAAGCAAGAAGTCATATTTGCAGAAATAGATTGGAATGAGGCGGTCAAGGCAGGATTAAAGACAAAGCTCGAAGCCCAAGAAATAAGTAAGTATCCTAAGGTTCGCAGGGACCTAGCACTAGTACTTGAGGACGGTATCAAGTTCGAACAAGTGGAAGGAATTGCCAAGAAAATTGGAAAAAAGACATTGACAGGCATCAACCTATTCGATGTTTATAAGGATGACGAGCAGGTAGGAAAGGGTAAGAAGTCCTATGCTGTTAGTTTCGAATTTCAAGATCTATCAAAAACACTGAAGGACAAGGACATCGATAAACTGATGAAGGGGATGATTGATAAGTTTGAAAAGAATCTGGGCGCCTTCATAAGAAAGTAGGGATTCGAAAACACATTGGTATAATTATTTAATAATTAATATATTTGAAGGATGCAAGCACTCTTGAACAAAGCTAAAAACATCGAGTTGAAGGCTAAGCAGCTGAAGAATCGATTGGAAATGCTTGAAAAAGAGAATGCGTTCTATAAAGAGGAGAACAAAAATTTAGTTGAAAAGCTTAAACAGCAAAAAGGAATTATTAAAGAGCTTGAAATAGAAGCTAAGCATAAAGTACCTGGACCACCTGAGGGGTTGGATTCTGCGAAGAAGGCAGAAATATTAGAAAAGATCGATGCTCATGTTAATGAAATAGATCAAGTAATTGATGTATTGAGAAGTAATTAGCGATGTCTGAGAAGGAACTGAAAAGGATCATACTTACGATATCAGGAAGAACGTATCCTGTGAAAGTAAGTGATAAAGAGGAAGTCATCATGCGCGATATCGAAAAGGATATCAATAATAAGCTTAATGAACTCCAACTGTCCTATGAAGGGAAAGATGTACGTGATTATATGAGCCTTGCGATTATTTCATATGCCTACGAATTAAAAAAGGCAGAAGACTCCGAGGATGAAAAAATACTGGGTAAAAAGTTAGCTGAGATCGAAGCCATTCTGGACTAAGATCCGTATTCCAATAGTTCCAATTTTGCTGTATTACATAAAGCCGTCACAAAGGTGAACGGTATTAATCATTTTATTAAAAATAAAGAAATGGATATTACAGCATTAGTGATAGGCCTTGCAATAGGAGCACTAGTCGGATTTCTTGCCGTATTTTTCTCTGTTAGAAGGGGAAGTCAAGGAAAGATCGACCAAGCTAATAAGAAGGCGGATCTAACATTGAAGGAGGCGGATATTGCTGCAAAAAGAAAGCTGGACGAGGCTGAGACCAAGGCAGAGAAAATTGTTTCAAGAGCAGAATCGAAAAACGAGGACATAAAGCAAAAGAAAATCAGAGAAGCAAAGGACAAATTTGCAAAATTGAAATCTGACCTTGATGCCAAGAAAAACCAGCAAATCCTCGACATGAAGGAGCGAGGTCTTGACCTAAAAGAAAAGGAAAAAGAATTTACAAAGAAGCAACAATCCTTCGCTGACAAACTTGAAAATATCGAAAGCAAGGAGCAGGAAGTTGAGAGTATCAGAGCCAACTTAGAAAAGCAACTTAAGATCGTATCTTCCAAGAAGGAGCAATTAGATCAGGCCAATGAGCAACACATCAAGGCCCTTGAGAATGTTGCAAGACTTTCCGAAAGTGAAGCCAAAGAACAGTTACTAGAGGCTGTAAAAGCAAAGGCATCAACTGATGCAATGGCGCTTCAAAAAGACGTTATTTCACAGGCACAATTGACAGCCAATAAGGAGGCTAAAAAGATAGTTATTCAGTCTATTCAGAGAATGTGCGCTGAATACACCATCGAAAATACGGTGTCTGTCTTCAACCTAGATTCTGACGATATCAAGGGTCAAATAATCGGTCGCGAGGGTCGGAATATTAGAGCGCTTGAAGCCGCTACTGGGGCAGAAATAGTGGTAGATGATACCCCAGAGGCCATTATAATCTCTAGCTTCGATCCGATTAGAAGAGAAATTTGCAGACTTGCGCTCAAGCGTCTTGTAGCAGATGGAAGAATCCACCCGACTAAGATCGAAGAAGTAGTTGCGAAGGTCAAAAAGCAATTAGATGAGCAGATAGTAGAGATAGGTGAAAGGACCGTTATCGACCTTGACATCCATGGTCTACATCCATACCTTGTTAAAATGGTAGGGCGAATGAGATTTAGGTCTTCTTATGGCCAGAACCTCCTGAAGCATTCTATAGAAACTGCACACTTGTGTGCCATCATGGCTTCAGAATTAGGAATGAGTCCTAAGCAGGTTAAAATGGCTAAGCGTGGAGGTCTCCTACATGATATTGGAAAGGTAGCCGAAGAAGAATCTGAACTATCGCATGCGATACTTGGGATGCAGCTTTGTGAAAAACACAAAGAGTCTGCCATCGTCTGTAACGCTGTTGGTGCCCACCACGATGAAGTAGAAATGAATAATATTATTTCACCGATTGTTCAGGCATGTGATGCCATTTCAGGAGCGCGTCCAGGAGCTAGGAGGGAAATCCTAGAAAGTTATCTTAAGAGAATCGGAGAGCTTGAGGACCTGGCAATGGAATATGACGGAGTGCAGAAAGCATATGCCCTACAAGCAGGAAGAGAGTTACGAGTGATTGTGGAAAGTGACAAGGTGACAGACGACTTTGCAGATGATCTTTCTTTCATGATATCTCAGAAAATACAAGATGAAATGCAGTATCCTGGACAGGTAAAGGTCACCGTAATTCGGGAAAAACGCGCTGTAGCTTACGCAAGATAAGAGTAGCGTCACAAAGAAAAAAGAAACCATCGGAAGTTCTAAGTAAGGACTTTGATGGTTTTTTTTATGGAATGATAAATAGGCATATGCAGAAGTGGAGCCTAGTACCTCAAGTTTCTCATCTCCTCCAGTTGCTCCTTTAAGGCTTTGCGCCATCTGAATGAAAATTTCAACCGATTAAGCCATTTTGTTGATCGCCTACCTTAAAGAAGCATCAGCTTGCGACTCATCGTCAGACGTATTATTTTCGTCTCCATAGAAGGTATAGTCGAAAAAGTAGATATACATTAAGCGGTCCTCAATGCATATGTGCGTTTCATCATTTAGTCCATTGGGATGAAAATAGGTATACATCTCCATGCTGTATTCTTTCTGATGCCCTCTTCCCACCTTGATGATTTCTTCTGGAAGAATATCACTAACCGTGAATAGTCGTCGCTCTATCTTGGCTTGCTCGTCAGGGTAACTAGCTAAAATTTTCTTGGGACTTTTCTTCTTCTTTTCTTCCCCAACCTTGTCACCATTTAGATCAAAATCTGTGATGACGGGTTTTCCTCCCTTTTTGAGCCACATCTGCTTCAAATTGCCGTTATCATGGTAGGCATACTTCCGAGTCAGCTTCGGATGTCCCTTTCTCTTCACGATCAATTTCTCTTCCTGTCCTGCCTCATTGAAGTACATGGTCTGCTGCAAGCCTTTGTATTTGCCAGTCACACTGTAGAAACGCTCGACTTGCTTACTTGCAGTACGACTGACTTCCTTGTATTGGTATAGAATGTGATTCCTATAGTAGTCTGTTCGATAGCAAAAATTGTCTGCATTGTAGTGGAACACTAGCTTGGCTTGGATGGGCATGTTTTCCTTACTCTTATATTGAATAAGGTTAGCCTGCTCGTCATAAATATTCGTTTCAAAAATGGATGTATCTCCTTGCTTTTCAGAATAACGAATGACTTCCTTCTTGACTTTAAGCTCTTCGATTAGCTCCAAGTCATTAGGAAAAAATGCATACTGTGCGTAGCTTACATTGGCAAGGACTAAGAAAAGTGTGCACAAAAAATAAATTTGCTTCCAATTCATAGCTTTGGGTTTTGGTTATGAATAGGGGACAACAATTTGTAATTCTCCACTTATGTAAAATGCTACAAATCAAGAGTTTTGCTAAAAAATTGACAAATTGGAAAGCTCTAATAAGTCTTGCCCATCTGAGCACTAAAAAAAGAAGATCATTTTTGCAATTATCAAACTCATTTAATTAAATTTGCACCGCTTTAACCACATCTTAGTGTGGTAAGGCATAACCAGGGCCTATAGCTCAGCTGGTTAGAGCACCTGACTCATAATCAGGTGGTCCGGGGTTCAAGTCCCTGTGGGCCCACAAAAAAAAAGCCTTCTAAGTCGATCGACCTAGGAGGCTTTTTGATTACCCGAAAGTTGTCACTTACTTCCGCGGAATCTTGATCATATACTTATTCTTTTGAACTGTCAACTTGTTCTCGCGAAGCCATGGGTTGTAAACCTTGAGAATTCGATAACTAATTCCGTGTTGTTCCGCAAACTTCGACCAGCTCGGAACTGACTTGTCTACCTCTACATTGTAATAGTTGTCGAATGGTTTATACAAGTCTTGTGGTTCGAGGTAGAAGCCGTAGTCTGCCGGATTGGCCATGATCTCTTTGATAGCCATCAACCTAAAAACATACCTACTCGTCTCAGAATTCAAATTAAGATCGAAGTAGTGGTTTTGCTCTTGAGCTTTCAGCAAGGACTTGTAGCGAGTAGGCCCAACATTGTATGCTGCTGCCGCATCAAACCAAGTTCCAAACTTGCTTTTCAACCACTTAATATACTTGCATGCTGCCTCGGTTGCCTTCTCCAAATGGTAACGCTCATCAACCTCATCATTGACTTCTAAGCCATATTCCTTGGCAGCTAGTTTACGGAACTGCCAGAAACCTCTTGCTCCTGCTGGAGAGGTTGCATTTCTTAAGTTGCTCTCCGCCACAGCTAAGTACTTAAAATCATCAGGGACGCCATTTTCAGCGAGAATCCTTTCCATAACCGGAAAGAAGCGATTGGATTTCTTAATATTTAGTAGGGTGTTCGATTGCCAATATGAATTAACCATCAACTCTCGATCGAATCGTTCTACAGCATCAAAGTTATCTAGCGGAAGCACCTCACCTGCAAAGGTATAGGCCTTCGTAAGATCAGCGGCTTTGATTACTTGAGGTAGACCATCATGGCCTAGGGCAGTAGATTCCTTGGATTCTTTCGGCTTCATTGAATCCGTATCATCCGACGTATAAGAAATGAAAATCATTGCTGTAAAAATCAGTCCTGAAACAATCGTTAAGCTAGCAAATAGTCTTTTCATGTTATTCTTTTGTAAAATGATAACCTTAGAAGGTCTAAGCCCTTCGTGAGGTCTAAAAATTAAGTTTTCTTCAATACCCTTGGCCGCTTAAAAATAGGAACCGTACTACAAGGCTCACCATACATTATACTTTGGGCATGTGGTTTCAACTTAGCTGTCATTGCCGTGTATGCAGATGGGGGGACGTCTTTGTCGCTGCACCCCTTAATAACGACCCGCTTTCCTGTATATTCTTCACCTTCTATATTATCAATTAAATTCTGGTAGTGGTGCTTCAAATACTCATTTTTGTCTCCTTGAAAAACTTCATGTGCATATTCTGTCGCATAGGCACTCACCAACATGTATGCCCAGACAGGTATAATAGCATCAGCAGAACAAATGACTAAAACTATTTTGCCTGATAAACCTATCCAATCAAATTCCTTCAAGGCCGCCCTAAAGTCTCGTTCTTTCAAGATTAACTCCATAAAGAGATAGTCCTTTAAGTCAAAGGTGTGAAACTCCGAGGAAGGATAATGTTCCTCCAGATTAAAGTTAATTAGGCCGCTATTGGCTACACGATTTACTAATGCTTTGTCATCCGTCATTCTTCTTCAACAATTTGAATACTCGAAGGTTCGCCTACTGACTCATCTAGCTGTTCGATTTCCTTTAGTTGTGGCATATCCGATGCTGACTTGAGACCAAAGTAGTCCATAAATTTATTACTGGTCTTGTACAGAAGTGGCTTACCTGGTCCATCTGCCCGACCAGCAATCTCTATGAGTTCCTTTTCGAGTAGCTTCTGAACTGTGTAATCACTATTGACTCCTCTGATACCTTCTATGAAGGTCTTGGTGACTGGTTGCTTGTAGGCGATGATGCTTAGCG
>CAZMYK010000030.1:0-16297 GCA_964570435.1 uncultured Saprospiraceae bacterium
CAAATTGTAGACATTAGTGGTCTACCAGAATCCTTGGAAATTGTATATGACAATGATGACCGAATCAGAAAAGCACACAATATTTTTATTGACTCTTCTGAGGCTAGGTTGTACGCATTTTCTACAAAGGGTGGTGATGACCCATATGCACCAGTAAGGGTCTACGATATTGAAGATCCTTTGGATCCCATCCAACTAGGGGAGTTCCGATTTGGAATAGATGGTGTAGAAGTAGGACACTACCACGATGGATTTGTAAGAGACAATATTGCCTTCCTGAATGCTGGCTTTGATGGTCTTGTAATCGTAGATTTTTCTGACGCGGAAAACCCGGAATTACTATACCACCTAGAAAGTAGTGATTACCCAGAGTCCGGTTACAATCACTCTGGCTGGTTGACTGAAGACGGCAATCATTACGTCATGGCCGATGAAACGTGGGGAAAAGATATGAAGGTTTTCGATGTCTCTGATCTGAGAAATGTGCAATACATCACAAAATTTGATGCTGGAAACAACTCTTCTTTTTCTATTGCACATAATCAACTGATTCGATGCAACTTCTTGTACAGCTCTTACTACTATGATGGCCTGCAAGTTTACGACATTACTGATCCTAGTGCACCAGAACGTGTGATGCATTATCAAACAAGTCAAATACCTCATAGAGAATCTTATGAGGGTGCGTGGGGAGTCTATCCTTTTTTGCCGTCGGGAAATATTCTTGTTTCAGATATGCAAGAGGGACTATTTATTGTCAAGGGTATCCAAGATCAGAATTGTAATCCTATTAGCTCCGATATTAGTACTTTAAACAAGGTCTCTGATATAGCAATCTTTCCCAACCCCAATGCTGGAAGTTTTACTGTCGAATCCGGTAAAGAAATCCAAAAAATTAAGATTTATGATGCTCAAGGTAGATTGCTGGAAGATTTGAACATTCCAGACAAAAATCAAATCGAAGTCAAGCTAGTGCATGCAGGACTATACTATGCAGAAATGTGGCAAGGTGGTCACAAAACTATCGAGAAGATAATTGTTCAACGATAAAAGACAAATTCAAAGCATATTCGTAATTTTGCACCGCAATCAAAATAGTGGATGAGCATTAGGTTAAAGGCTATAGTGTGGATATTGAGTGTGATGACTTCAACAATGGTGGATGCTCAGCAAGATTCTATTCCTAGAAGCACAGAAAGTAAAGATTCTCTTGCAAGCGATACGATACCACCTATCCTAGGTGTGCAGGATTCTTTGACTTTGGATACCTCAAAAGTCACTTCGAAACCAAGCACAAGGGCAAGACCACTAAGCAGACTTATTGGAAGAGAAGATGTGGAGCTTGATTCGGCGAAGCTTCTTATCTACGGTCTCGATGATATTCTCTCACAGGATAGTTTTAGAATAAAAGGTCTTGATAGGCTTTTCCAGCATTATGACCCCGCTAGACAAGGTCTTTTTGACTATGCCAACTTAGGGAATATGGGCTCCGCGGCATTTCCGCTCGCTTATGAGATCAAACCGAGAATTGGATTTAGGCTTGGATATGAACAATATGCCCTCTACCACAAAACTGAGGACGATATAAGGCACTTTGACCAAGTGAGACCTTTTTCCGAACTCTTCTTTTCCGGTGGTGAGACACAATCGGACTTGAGAATGAAAGCCTTATTCAGCAGGTCTTTTGCAAATGATGTTAACTGGGTGATAGACTATGATCGCATCTCGCAACTTGGAGATTATAGCAACCAGGCTGTGAAGCAAACCTCTTTACTGACAAGTATAGCTTATCGTGGGCATAAGAGATTGTCGACTTTTTTTACATACATAATTAACTCGTCGATTGAAAATGTCAATGGCGGAGTAGAAGACCTTAGCACACTAACAGAGGCTCGAAATTCCATCCGCGAAAATGTGGAAACTTATTCTTCCGACGCGGGAAATAGATTGCAAAACCAAAATCTCATTTTTAATGCATTCTATCGGCTAGGTAGAGATTCTACCAAAAGTGAATTTAATAATAGTATACAGTATCAAGTCCAATCTTTCAATGAGTTCTTTCGCTTTACAGATGCCAATACAACTACGGACTCCAGTTTTTACAAGAACTTCTTCGTAAGTGAGCGTGGGATTCGCAACTACAACGAACTTTCAAGAATTAGAAACGGTCTTTTTCTAAATAGCAAGTACAAGGAATACTACTACTTCAAAGCTGGCCTGATCTACGACTATAATGCTGTAGATATTTCTGGTGCTACTGACAGGATGAACGAAATCTACCTCACTTTCAATGGTGGTATTCAGCTCAAGAAAAGATTAAATATAGATGTGGACTTTTACTACGGCTTGTTGGATGTAGCTAATGAATTCAGCTTGGATGCAAGAGCTGTTCTAAAATTAAGTCAAAATCAAGGTTTCAACTTTGGATTTAATGCAAGCCGATTTGGCATAAATTACATTCAAGAAAAGGCCCACTTGAATCAATCCCCATTTTATGAAATAGAAGCGTCACCCATTATTCTTCAGACCTTGAAGGCGGAATACTACCACAAATCATGGAATATAATTCTAGGTGGAAAGTTGCAGAACACCTTCAACTTTCTTTACTTCGATTCTGAGTCGCTACCCGTGCAGGATGCAGGTCTGTATTCTCTTGCAATTATTTACGGCAAGGCAGATCTAAAGTTCAAAAGCTTCATCCTTGAAAATTCAGCGTATTTGCAAAGTCACAATAAGGAACACTTGAATCTACCCTCGCTGTTTACAAAAAATAGTTTAAGTTACTATGGTAAGGTGTTCAAAGGCAAAATGCTGTTCAAAGCTGGATTCGACTTTCGCTACATCGTAAGTGACTTCCTTCCCAACTATAACCCGGTAATTGGTCAATTTTACTTAAACAAGACCGTGGAATACACACCCTATCCAATGCTAGATGCTAGAATATCATTCAAGGTTAGCAGCTTCACTACCTTCGTAAAATATGAAAACCTGACTTCCTTCCTGCGAGAGGATGTCGAGCAGCTTGTACAGAATTATCCTCAATTTGATGCCCGATTTCGTTTTGGCATACAATGGAATCTCTGGAATTAAAGCTCGTAATTAGGTTTAAGGTTATGAGGTTGATCGCCTGCGTAGAAGTCATTAACGATAGTGACTATGTCTTCTATATCATCGGTGACCGGGATCAAGTCTAAGTCCTTTTCTGAGATGTTATTTTCTTCTTCCAGCATGGTCGAAACAATCCAATCTTTAAGTCCTGCCCAATAGGCTTTTCCCACAAGTATAATTGGCACCTTGGTAATCTTTTTTGTTTGTACCAAGGTTAGTACTTCAAAAAGCTCATCCAATGTTCCGAAGCCTCCTGGCATTACTACGAAGGCTTGAGCGTACTTAACGAACATCACCTTTCTTACAAAGAAATATCTGTGGTTCAGGTTCTTATCAGGATCGATATAAGCATTGTGAGAGGTTTCAAAGGGTAGATCGATATTAAGTCCGACCGACATTCCTTCATTCAACTTGGCACCCTTATTTGCTGCCTCCATGATTCCAGGTCCACCTCCAGTAATGACACCATAACCTTCTTGCGTTAGCCTTTTGGCAATATCAACTGCTAATTTATAGTACTTATCTTCAGGTTTGGTTCTCGCAGAACCAAAAATAGAAATACATGGCCCAATCTTATTAAGCGTTTCAAAGCCATCTACAAATTCTGCCAACACCTTGAACATAGTCCAGGAGTTCTCTCCCTTCATTTGTGTCCATTGCTTCTGCGCTTTTCTTATCTTATTCTCCTCTGTCATACTAGTACTCCTTTATAATTTTCGTATTCTCTTTTAATGTGGACTTGCAGCTTGTGAAGATCTTCATATTTGTCAAATAAATCAGTAAGTGAATTCTTCCTAGAGCTAGAAGGAACCACAAATTGTTCGACGTTCTTCTTAGTTATTGATTCACCGCTCAAGATAATAAGTCGTTCAACGACATTCCGTAGCTCTCTTATATTTCCAGACCAATTCAGGCCTTGTAATAATTTCATCGCAGAGGATTCCACTTTCTTTGGGTTAATCCCATACTCCTTACAAATCAAGTCGATAAAATGGTCAACTAACAAAGGGATATCATCTCTTCTTTCATTTAATGCAGGCACCTTTACAATGATGACTGCTAATCTATGATAAAGATCTTCTCTAAAATTCCCCTTTCTGATTTCGGCTCTAAGATCCTTATTGGTAGCAGCAAGCACTCTGACGTTTACAGAAATCTCTTTGTCGCCTCCTACCCTAGTAATTCTATTTTCCTGAAGCGCACGCAAAACTTTAGCTTGTGCAGAAAGCCCCATATCTCCTATTTCATCTAAGAATAGCGTCCCATTGTTAGCCAATTCAAACTTGCCTACTCTATTTTTGATTGCTGATGTGAAGGCTCCTTTCTCGTGGCCAAATAATTCACTTTCGATCAGCTCCGACGGTATGGCAGCACAGTTTACTTCCACCATGGGCCCATCATTTCGGCCACTTTTCAGATGCATCCATCTAGCTACCAATTCTTTTCCTGTGCCATTAGGTCCTGTGATTAGTACTCGAGCATCTGTAGGTGCTACTCTTTCGATTGTATCTTTGATTAATTCCAAGCTGTCGGAATTTCCAATCATCTCTTGTGAATCCTTCTTTCGAACCTTCCGCTGTAGTACCTTCTTCTCAGTTATAAGAGAGCTCTTATCCATCGCATTGCGAATTGTAATCAATAAGCGATTTAAATCAGGCGGCTTCTGAATAAAATCAAAGGCGCCTTTTTTTACTGCTTCTACGGCAGTATCAATGTTACCATGTCCTGATATCATCACTACAGGTAGATCTGGTCTTAACTTCTGGACACTTTCTATGGCATCCATACCATCTAGCTTAGGCATCTTGATGTCCATGATCACTACATCATATTTGTTCTGCTTGATGTGCACCATGGCATCCAAGCCATCCACGGCTTCATCAACAACGTACTTTTCAAACTCTAAAATATCCTTCAGGGTTCTTCTGATACTACTATCATCATCTACTACTAATATCTTAGGCATAATCCTCTAATTTCTGTAAAGTAAAATATGCACCAATATATTAAATAAATCTTTAATAAGTAAACTATTATTAACAATAGACTTATAAATTACACTTTTAGATAATATGTGAAACTATTGACAGATAGCAATGTAGGCCATTAGACCTGAACTTATTCTTAAAGAGGACTCATCAATATCAAATGTTGGAGTGTGCACAGACGAAGTGATCCCCATTGCCTTATTTCCTGTTCCAAGACGATAAAAGCAGGATGGGATTTCTTGGGAATAGAATGCAAAGTCCTCTGAGGTCATCCTTATAGGTAGTCGATCCACCATTTCTTCACCTAGGAATTCACTAGCTGCACTTTGCGCCTTCATAGTTGTCTGTATGTCATTAACCAAGTAAGGATATCCCTTTCTTATTTCTACTTCACAGGTTCCACCCATGGATTCAGCAGTTTTAGTGCAAATCCTTTGTATTAGCCTATGGGCCTCCTTTCTCCAGGCCTCATCCATTGTGCGAAAGGTGCCTTGCATGCGAACGACGGAAGGGATGACATTAGTTGCTCCTCCTTCTGAATTGATCTTACCAATCGAAAGCACGGAGGGGATTGTCGGCGGATTATTTCTAGAAGCAAGTTGCTGAAGTGCTACTACTATAGAAGAGGCAATGAGAATAGTATCAATGTTTCTGTCCGGCATAGCAGCATGACCTCCTTGACCTTTGACTTTTAGATAAATTTCGTCTGCCGAAGCCATATACATTCCATCTCGAAAGCCTACTCTTCCACTTTCCATTTCTGGGTAGACGTGGAGTCCAATAATGCACTTTGGAATTGGATTCTTTAGTACTCCTTCACTTATAAGAATGGAAGCTCCGCCTGGTAATTTCTCCTCACCTGGCTGGAAAATAAATCTAAAGTTCTTCCCTACCTTCGCTCCTAAATCATTGATAATAAAAGCCGCTCCCAAAAGATTTGCAGTATGAACATCGTGCCCACAAGCATGCATAACCCCCGGATTCTGAGACTGATATGCCACTTCATTTTGCTCTTGGATTGGCAGCGCATCCATGTCCCCGCGAAGTGCGATCATTTCAAAATCGTCGTCAAAAATTAGATTGACAACCACACCATGTCCTCCCCAATTGCGTTCAAAGGGAATGTTTTTTTCCTTCAAACGGTCGCAAACGTAATCACTTGTCTCTTTCTCCTCGAAGGATAGTTCTGGATGAGCATGTAGATGTCTTCTTATCTTTAGAACTTCTGGGTGGTACTTCTCAGACAATTTTTTTACCTCAGCGATCATCTCAAATTATTTATATTATAGACTTCCACAAATATCTTAAATCTTTCCATACTGTATAGCTCTTAGCATAGGACGATGCTTCCGCCTCTGGAACTTGCACTAGGGATTTTTTCATGCTCGGAAGTCGGTCATCCGCCTGGTAGCCCACAATTGTTATCTTGCTAGTAAGGAGCTTCATGAGGTTACTGATGATCTGTCTCCCTGTCCCAGTTGTTAGAGAAATGGGAAATAGAATAGTGGTGAATAATGTAGTCAAGATATCAAAGGTTCTCTTGTTCCTCTGTTGTTGTTGCGTCTGGAGTTCATAGTTGATCTCAAGCGTATAAATTTCCCCTTCCTTGTTTTTCGACTTAGAGCCAACTATACCTAGGCTTTCGTCTCCAGTAATTTTAAAAGAAACCAAGGATCCGAGGGCTGACATCAACACGATAACCCTATTCATGCCGACGTCCTTCACGTTACAAATGATTTCATCGATTCTTTGGATTTGCACAATTTCCTTGAGTTCATACGTCGAAATGGTCACGGGCATCTTTGAAATTGAATTGAATGACCTCTTAGAGGCAATCAAGACCTCTTTTATCTTCTCTGCCTCTTTGTCATTAGCTAGTATTACGATTTTTTTTCCAGCACTCAATAAGTCAAACTCGAGGTTAAAAAACTTTCCAAAAAGCAATCTGAAGAGTGGAACGATGATCATTGCATATACCGCAGCAAGCAAAATAATTGCCCGGCTACTGCGATAGGTAGCCTCTAAAAGACCATAGATTGCTAATATCACTAGGGTCCCAAAAAAGATGTTTCTCAATAGCTTGCGGAAGTTAATTTTTTTATCATAGCCTCCTCCAAAGAGAATGGATATGAACCAGATTGTGGAGTAAATTATGAAATTATAGATCAGTGGGGCATTAGCGTAGTAATCTTCGTTCTTAAAATAGATCTTTGCCCAAGCCACCGCTATCAAGGTCAATCCACCGAAAATCATGAGCAGATCAAGAAGGGGGAAAAAGAGTTTTTTCGCCATTCGCGCTAGGTAATTTACACTTGCTTTTAGCCAAATGACAACAGAGAGATAACGCAGAAAAATACTGGCCTTGGAATCTTTGAAATGTTTCTTAGCAAAAATATCCATCGCATTGTAGAATCTTGCAGTGTATTGGACCGAGTCCTTCTTTGTGCTTTCCCCTTTAAAATGGACAATTGAAGTCAGAGGAAAATATAGAATCTGATGTCCTGCTTTCCTAATCCTATAGGAGAGATCTATGTCCTCTCCATACATGAAGAAGTCTTCATCCAAAAGTCCAATATCACTTAGCACTTTCTTTCTGATGAACATAAATGCGCCACATAAGATCTCTGTACTTGCAACATTATATTCGTCAATATGCCCTTGATAGTAAGAATTAATGTATTCTGACTTTGGAAAAAACTTATAGATTCCAGAAAATCTATAGAAGGACGCCATGGGTGAAGGGAAACCCCTTTTTGATTCAGGAAGAAAATTCCCTGAGCCATCAACCATTCTTACTCCAAGTGCGCCAATTTTCTTGTCCTCTTCCATTTTGGAATAGCAAGCTCTTAGGGTATCTTCAGATATCAAGGTATCTGGATTCAGCAATAACAGGTAGCTACCTTTTGCAATCCTTAATCCCTGATTATTTGCAATTGAAAATCCTACATTCTCTTTATTCTCGATCAAAATTACTTGGGGAAATTGTGCCTCTACCATCGAGATCGAATCATCTGACGAATCATTGTCAACTACAATTACTTCTAATTCTCCGTCAAAATCAGATACGTGAAAAATAGAATTTAAACATTGTTCTAAGAAATATTGAACATTGTAGTTAACAATGACTATTGTAATGTCCTTAGGCATTTATTTCTTGACCTCTAGGTGGTAGGGTAACCTGCTGTGGATAGACCTTCCAAGTGTGAGCTCATCTGCATATTCTAGTTCTCCTCCGAAAGATACACCCCGAGCGATCGTGCTCACCTTTACAGCCTCCTTTGCTAGCATCTTACTGATATAAAAAATGGTTGTTTCTCCATCTATAGTTGGAGATATCGCCATAATTACTTCTTTTGGCTTTGTTAATTTAACACGGTTAACGAGTTCATCAACTGTGATTTCCGATGGCCCGATGCCTTCGATAGGCGAAATCACACCTCCCAAGACATGGTAAACTCCTGAAAACTGATTTGTATCTTCAATCGCCATAACATCACGAATAGATTCAACTACACAAATCAAATTCTGATTACGACTAGGATCGGCACAAATTTGACAAATCGCATCGTCAGAATAATTATAGCACTTTTCACACTTCTTGATCTTAGTCTTTAGTGCGACTATCTTTTCCGACATTCTGAGAGCAAGTTCGCTATCGTCTTTCAGCATGTGCAAGGCTAACCTTAAGGCTGATTTCTTACCAATTGATGGTAATTCAGATAGCGCATCTACGGCTTCACTCAGCAAGGATGAGGAAAATTTCATGTCTCAAAAATAGGATTATTGTTATTAATTCACCCTATATAGAATGGGTTTTCAAGTTTTCTGCCTGAAAGGCAATGGAATTGTAGCTTATTTAATTTTATGTATTATTTTTATCGCTCATAAATACAGATTAATACAATGGCTGATGTAATAAGAATGCCCCGAATGAGTGATACGATGGAAGAGGGTAATATAGTGGAGTGGTTAAAAAAGGTAGGTGATGAAGTTGAACCTGGTGACGTCCTTGCAGAGGTCGAAACTGATAAAGCAACGATGGAACTAGAAAGTTACCAGGATGGTGTCTTGCTCTACATTGGAGTTGAAGCAGGCCCAGTACCTGTCGATGGCATTCTAGCTGTGATCGGTGAAAAGGGTGAGGATTACAAGCCTGCATTACAGGAAGCTGTTGAAAGCGATAGTGCTGGTGCAAAGTCGGAGACCGCGGAGAAAGATGAGTCTTCTGTTCAAGAAAAAGCTGAAATTAGCAGTGGTAGTTCAGAAAGTGAAGCTAATTCGAACGCAAGCCAAGGCCAAAGCTCCAGTGACAGTGATAGGGTAAAGGCTTCTCCTTTGGCGAAGTCTATGGCAAAAGATGCAAATATTGACTTGACCAAGGTCACTGGTTCTGGAGAGAATAATCGGATCATCAAGAAGGATATCGAAGAGTACATTTCATCAGGTGGCTCATCCTCAAATACTAGCAGTATCTCTGTTCCAATGCTCGATAGCGGTTTGGCCGACTTCGAATACGGAGACCAACGAGTTAGTCAAATGAGAAAAACTATAGCAAGAAGGTTGGCAGAAAGTAAATTCGGAGCACCGCATTTCTACTTGACGATCGCCATTGATATGGACAATGCAATCAAATCAAGAAAGAGCATCAATGAGGTTTCAGAAACTAGAATCTCATTCAATGACTTTGTGGTAAAAGCGGCAGCCTTGGCACTTAGAAAGCATCCGGCAATCAATGCTTCTTGGGGAGGTGATGTGATTACCTACAACAGACAAATCAACATTGGCGTTGCTGTGGCAGTGCCTGATGGGCTTCTCGTTCCTGTGGTGAACAATGCAGATCATAAGCCATTGTCAGCAATAAATGCTGAAGTACGCGAACTTGCAGGAAAAGCAAAAAGCAAAAAGTTACAGCCAAGCGAAATGCAGGGTAATACATTTACAATTTCTAATCTTGGAATGTTTGACATAGAAGAATTTACTGCCATTATCAATCCGCCTGATTCGTGTATACTAGCAATAGGATCCATCAAACAGGTCCCGGTTGTGAAAGATGGTACAGTAGTTCCAGGTAACGTTATGAAGGTCACACTGTCATGCGATCATCGAGTAGTGGATGGCGCCAGCGGCGCTCAATATCTAGCTACATTCAAAAGTTACTTGGAGAATCCTGTGATGATGCTGGTATAGTGCAGACATCCATCATGCATTAGAAGAAAAAATAAAAAAGGCCATTTCACTGCGAAATGGCCTTTTTTCATTTTGGATTATTGATCTTCTTCTTTCTCCTACAATGGAATCTACTTCAGGAAATACGATGTCGATTTGTAAGCTTAGCGAAACTTTAATTGCAGCGAATATGACAGATTAATTACCTGCAGTTTTCTACACATCAAGTTTTCGAATCCGATTTTGGCTGTCTTTTTGATTTGCAGAAAGTAAGTAAGAACGAGGCAAATATCGACTTCTGCTTTTACATTTTACCATATGTACCATGGTGATTAGGGTCTTTCTTACTAGGAAATTCAAGCATCGGTAGACAATCCTTTAATACAACCAAAATGAAAGTCTTTCTAGAAAATCGCACTTAACCTGTGCTCTCCGTCCCTTAGTTTCATATTGAAAGAGCCTGTCATTTCAGACTAGTACAGCATATTCAACTATGCTAATCATTACTGACCCTGCTGACTATTCAGTTTCTATGGATGGACGTTCTAATATTGCAAACACATCAAAGATAGAATACTGAAAAAAAAGAGCCTCACAAATGAATGTGAGGCTCTCAATTATAGAAGTTATGTATTTAACTAGTATCCACTGTTTTTGTTGCCGCTATATTGCGACCCTGTCTTACCTGAAGCACCTTGACCTGCATTAGGACCATTAGGTCTTCCCATATCTGCATCAGAATCATTGCAGACTCTGAATTCAACTCTTCTATTCATGTAATTCTTAGACTCTGAGGCTCCTCGAACGCCAGCATCTACAAGCGGCTTCTCTTCACCACCGTACATTAACTTTAGTCTATCTCTAGATATACCGTACTTTGAAGTCAAGTACTCAATGGCTGCCGTAGCTCTGTTATAAGATAAGACTTGGTTATAGTCATTACCATTTCTTGGATCAGTATGTCCTTCCACAGTAACACATAGGTCATCACATCTTTGAATTACCTCAGCAACATGGTGTAACTGACCATAAAATTCGGGTTTGATGTAGTATTTGTCAAGATCAAAGTGAATCATAGGTAAGAACCATTCTCCGCATCCTGTTTTTAATTCACTAATTACAGTTTCTAAAGCTCCAACCTTAGAATTAACAACATCATTAACATCACCTTCAGTCATGTATCCTGGATCTGGAATGCTCGCTACACCCATGTTATCTGTATCATAACCTGGAGGAGAAAAAGGCTCTTTGTCCTTGCAATCTGAAAGACCATCACCATCGCTATCGAGAACGATACCTCTTGTGTCAACAGGACATCCTGCTGGAGTATCAAGTTCTTGATCTAGCATATCAATAATCCCATCTCCATCAGTATCTGTTAAATCAAGTACAGGCCTTTGCTTTAATTCTGCTATGTCATTGTAAGTTGCATCAAGAGGATTCAGCCAGTACAATGGTTCAGTGACATTATCAAAATCACCAAGGTTTACTCCTAATCTTAAGGTTGTAAAGGCAGCAATATCAGAATCATTCGTTTGATCAAAAGTAGATCGGTATTCATGTCCATCCCACTTGTCAAAATCTTGAGCAATCATCTGCTGCTCCAATGAGATATTTATTCTCTTGTTAATCTTTCTAGATACTCCAACTGTTCCAATAAATGATGGAAATACAAATCCATCATCGAATCCGAAGCCAACATCTCTATTATTCTCAGCAACATGATCATAGCCATCAAGTAGTGCTCTGATATCCGCTCTCTTTTGACGACTATTGTCCTGATCAACTAGGTTACCCAAATTGTATGCACTTCCATTCATATCTGTTCCTTGAACGTAATCCATTTCTACTTTAGCTGAAGTGATTGCCGCTCCCACGCCCAAATATGCATTCCACTTATTCCTAGGGCTATGAAAAAGTAAGTTTCCAATATTGACAATACCTGAAAAAGCAGCAGTAAAATTAGTAGCTCTAAAATTACGGTACATGTTGGATGATAGTTTGGTATCAACGTTATCTAGATTCAGAACTTCGAAGCCCGAAAGCCTTCCATCCAAACCTCTCGTCTGAGAATATAGCCCTTCAGCCCTCCATGACAAAGTATAATTAATTGCCTTCCTAACATGAAGTCCAATTCCAAATCCTGAAGGAAAGTCTGCGGGCACATCACCGTTGATGTGAAAATGTCCAAGAGCTATTCCTATTTCCCATGCATTCTTAGGTTTTGCAGCGAAAGAGGATTGCCCCATTCTCCACTTCTTGTTTTGCTCCGAGTCCACAGTCATTTCGTCGGTCACATTGGCTCTTGTCCATGTGTCATCTTGCGCGTTTACACTCAAAACGGCAAAAGCCAAAAGTGCAAAAGTGAGTAAACATAACTTCTTTGTCATAATTCGATTTTTTTCTTAAAAGTAGTTTGGCTGTGTAAAAATATTATTTTTCACCTCTATTACAATAGATCAAATGTTAAATACTGGATATCGATACTAATTAAATATCCTATTACTAAGGTGCGAAAATAGCACAAAATTTAATTATATGCTATCTTTTGCATGATAAAATAAGTGAGACTGCCTGTTCGCTGCCTTCTAGATACCAAATTTATGCATACATTAAGAAAAGCTAAATTTCATAAATACCTATTTTATAATATTTTACACATAGCGATGAATTTTTATATGTATATTCGCACCAAATAATATTTTACTTAATGATTAACAAGATCCTTCTCACAGGCGACAATCTTAGTCTTATCGACAAAATATCAAGCACGTTAGAGACCTACAGCGAGAGGCTCTCAGTGAAATCCGATATTCTTCAGGGCAACCAGGCCTACAATCTGCAAGCTGATGAAGTACTTTTCTACATCCAGTGTGACGACGACATTTCTGCGCAGTTATGGAATGAAGCAAGTGGAATGGAATCCACTTATATCACATCAATTCCCGACCAGAAGGTGATTCAACACTTATCTAATCCAAAGTTGATGGCACTACAGAGGCACTTAATGCAAGAAAAAAATGAGGGAAGTATCCACCTCGGTGAATTAAAGAACAATATTCAATATACCGAGCCACATATTAGATCAAGAGCCTTATTCGTTTTTGACTGCAATGCAATACGCAGCTCAGAACTTATTGATGATAGCTGCGCGTATCCTAGTGGCTTAATGAGCGAGGATGCTACTCAATTATTTCGGTATGCTGGGATGAACGAGTTGAATAAGTTAGTTGTGATAAATAATGCAAGTGCTGCAAGTCTACATCTTTTGAGCCAATTTATATGGTACTACGGTGAAGCGGCCTCTCTAAGGTTTCCAGACCATCCGTACTTCACAAATACTGTCAGTGAATATGTAGTTGAAGTGAACAGCTTAGATCTTGCAATTTCATTTTACAAATCTAAGGCCTCTGGTCGTTGGTGGGTGAAAGTCCCCGAAATTCAGGAAAATAAATGGAAGTCCTGCAGCTATCAAGATTACTTGGATGCCTGTGAGGATCATCTAAACCCAAACCTCTTAGAAATTATTTCTGCTGTCTAAGCAAACTAAGTTGTTCTAACTTAAGACCCCGTGATCCTTTTAAGAGGACATGGTCTCCAGGTGAAAGAGACCGCTTGATTTCCGATTCCGCATCTTGGATGGTAGCATAGAATTTTAGATTAGTGAAGTCTTTTTCGTGTTTTGAAAAATGCTGCCCTATCAAAAAGATTCGCTTCCAGTCATATTGGGTAAGATATTCGAGTACTTCAGAATGGTAAATATTTTTTTCACTTCCTAATTCAAGCATGTCTCCTAGAATCAATATCTTATTATTGCTTGCAAATGCGGCGAAACTCGAAATGCTGACCTTCATGCTACTTGGATTTGCATTGTACGCATCCAAAAAGAAAGAAACACCATTTACAACCTTGACCTGCGAGCGATTATTGGTTGGAAAGTAAGAGCTAATGGCCTTTGATATTTCATCAATATTTACACCAAATTCTAAACCAATCCCAGCAGCCATCTTAAGGTTCTCATAATTATGTCCACCATACAGGTTACTGTCGATAGTAAAATCTTGAAATTGGAAAGTAACCTTTGGAACAACTGACTTACACTTGAAAGTGTACTTGTCCCCATCTTCTTCACCAATTCTGACCTGATTTTTGTAATCACCTGCCATAGCTAGCAAGTCCTTCTCACCTGTGTTAACAAAAATCTTACCCTCTTCTTCCATGACCTGCTTGAAAAGCTCCCCCTTTTCATTTGCAATTCCTTCCTTGGAACCGAAGCCCTCAAGATGCGCAAGACCAATATTGGTTATAAATCCGTGATCTGGTAGAGCAATCTCACACAGTTCTTTAATATCTCCTTTCTTGTTCGCTCCCATTTCGATGATAGCAAATTCATGGTCGCTTTGAATCTCCAGCAAACTCTTAGGTACCCCAATGTGATTATTAAGATTACCTTTCGTTGCATACGTAAGATACCGCTGACTTAGTACTAGATGCACTAGCTCTTTAGAGGTTGTCTTGCCATTAGATCCTGTAATACCAATAACTACTGTGTCTAATTGTTTTCTATGGTGGATTGCAAGATCCTGTAGAGTTTCTAAAACATTGCCAACAAGGAAGAACTCCCTAACTTGTTCTTCTGATCCTTCATCAACGACAGCACAAATCGCCCCCCTTTTAAGGGCCTCCTTCGCATATCGATTTCCATTGAAATTGGGGCCTTTCAAGGCAAAGAAGACCTTACCTTCTAAGTTCTCCCGTGTATCTGTACTGACACCAGAGCTATTCTTAAAGATTTCGTACAGTCTTGTCAAATTATCCATCGGTGCAAAACTAAAAAAAGTCCATACGAAAGATATCGCAAGGACTTTATTTATTTTTAAGAAAAGATACTATTTATACCTTCTTTTCACTTTCTTTTTCTTTGTCTTAAACTTGTTTCCGGCAGTATCCTCATTCCCTTCTGGCCCTCCGACTCTTGTCATTGCACATCTAAACCCAATCGTGCGATCAGCTTTAGCCTCGTCTTTGTATCTTCTAGCTCCTGGAGACAACCAATACAGCCTGTCAGCCCATGATCCGCCCTTGATCACCCGCGATTGATCATTGATAAGTGTATGAATTCCATAGTCGTAGTTAACAAACTCATCATCACCATCTTTGTAATTCTTTACATCGGTGACCTTGTAATTATCTCTGTCAGCAAGTGCCGAACTATCAGCAGGAACCATCTTAATTCGACCGAGACTATCCTTCTCTACCAAGCTCCCATCCTCATTTGTTTCCTTCTGCATAAACTCACCTCCACGATAAGGGTTCAAGTCATGGTTTTCAGAATCTCTCAAAGTTGTACTCGTCATAGGTCGGTATACATCCGCTGTCCACTCACTAACGTTTCCAGCCATGTTATAAAGTCCGAAATCATTCGGTAAGAAGGATCTGACGTCAGATGGGATGTGTGCCTTATCATTCAACTTTCCTGCTACACCCATGTAATCTCCTCTTCCTCTCTTGTAGTTTGCTAACATTCCACCTTGCTGCTTATTCCTTTTCTGATATCTAGCAGTATTACCATTCCAAGGATAAATCCTTCTGTCAGTAATAAGCTCATCTTTCGTGGCTGCTTGATTTCCTTGCAAAGCAAGTGCGGCATATTCCCACTCGGCCTCAGTTGGAAGCCTATAGTCTGGGAGCATAATTCCATCTTCAAATCTTACTGAACGCTCACCTCCAGATCCTAGATCTTTAAGATTCTTTCTGACATTTCCTTGATACTGTCCAGCTAGATAAGCATCAGAGTTAAAGTTGTCTGAATCCACCTGATCAGGTGAAGGATTTAAGATACCTCTTTCGATCAAGAGCATCTCATTCACACGGTCAGTCCTCCACTCTGCATATTTAACAGCCTGTTTCCAATCCACTCCCACTACTGGATATTCATCATATGATGGGTGCCTGAAGTAAGTCTCTACGAAAGGTTCATTAAAAGAAAGTTCTTCCCTCCAGACAAGTGTATCTGGCAAGGCTTCCTTCCATAC
>CAZMYK010000031.1:0-5332 GCA_964570435.1 uncultured Saprospiraceae bacterium
TTTGAACCTGGTTTTAGTATCAGAAAGTTCAGAATCACAAGTCCAGCAACTATGATAAGGACATTTCTTAGCCAGAATGTACTTGTAAGATGAGCTATTAAGGCTATGATACCCACAGCTGCAAGAGTAACACCAAAGTATACCAAGTTCTTTCGGGTACTGCTTTTTGCATCTGAATCTTTTACCATAAAGGTGGAAGTTAAGACCGGATTAATGACCAAGGCCACAAACAAGGAAGCCGTTAGAACTGCTATAAGGGTAATAGGTAGGTACTTCATGAAGGAACCAAATAGACCTGGCCAAAATGCTAATGGCAGGAAGGCTGCAAGGGTCGTTGCGGTAGAAGCAATGATCGGCAGAGCGACCTCTCCTGTCCCATACTTTGCGGCTTCATCTTTGGAATAGCCCTCATTATAGTATCGGTAGATATTTTCGACCACTACTATAGCGTTGTCTACTAGCATTCCCAAGGCAAGAATAAGTGAAAATAGGACGACCATATTCAGGGTGTAACCCACTACACTAAGAAGTGTAATTCCCATCAACATCGACAGTGGAATTGCAATTCCGACAAAGGTCGAATTACGAAGGCCCAAGAAAAACAAGAGGACAAGGACAACCAATATGACACCAGAAATGATACTATTCTCAAGATTAGAAACAAGATCTCTTGTGGCGACAGATTGGTCGTTGAAGACCTTGACACTTAGATCCTCTGGTAGCACGTTATCTTGAGCTTGGTCGATGATTTCTTTGATCTTATCTGAGGCCAAGAGCAGGTTGCTGCCCGACCTTTTGATGACATCAAGAGAAACCACTGGATTCAGGTCAGACCTCGCGATGCTCGTTTGTTCAGCATAACCAAAGTTGACCTCCGCAAAGTCCTTGAGGTAGATTGGCTTCTGATTCTCTGCCTTGATAATGAGGTCTTCAAGATCCTTGACCTTGGTGAATTCCCCAATTATCCTGATTGACCGCCTAAAGTCATTGTTTACAATTTCCCCTCCTGACATGGTCATGTTCTCAGATCGGATCGCATTTTCAATATCTCCAAAACTCACCTGCAGGGCCTGCATAATAGGTACGTCTACGTTAATCTGGACCTCTCGGTCCATGGTACCCTTTAGGTTGACTGAAGAGATTTCTTTGATATCGTCGAATTGGTCCTGCAGGTATTCTGCATAGGATCTTAGCTCATCATTAGGGAAGTCACCAGATAGATTGACGCTCATGATTGGAAGCTCAGACAAGTTTATATCCATCACTTCGGGCTCTGTAGTAAGGTCAGTAGGCAATTCTGGCTTTGCCTTGTCTACCGCATCCTTCACTTTTTGCTTAGCAAATTCTATATCGATGTCTGTCTCGAATTCACATGTTATCACAGAAAAATCTTGGAGAGAAGATGATGTTACCGATTTGACTTCTGAAATCGTTGCAAGTTCATTCTCTAGTGGACGTGTGACGAGATTTTCAATGTCACCTGCAGAGTTTCCAAAGTAGGTAGTGTTGACAAAAATCTGCGGAAAAGTCACTTCTGGGAAGGACTCCTTTGGCATGTTAATGTATGACATGATCCCAAAAATGAAAATCATGACCGTCAACAAGAAAACACTAATCTTATTGTTTACAGCTAGATTGGTAAGTCCAAAGGTTCTCAATAAACTCTTTTTCTTTTCTTCCATGGTTCTTAGATTTTTATCAGTTCATTGCTTGCAAGACCTCTCGCCCCTTCGACAATTATCTTGTCACCATCTTCAAGGCCCTCTTCAATAACAATCTGGTTCTCAAAGGTGGGCCCAGTGACCACATATCTTTTTTCAGATACCCAGCCATCCTCCTCCTCATTCGCGGTTAGAATGTAATCCTTGCCGCTTATTTCTTGTTGCACTAATTCTAGAGGGACAGCAATTGTATTCTTAACAGTAAGGTCATTAACCTTCATAATAGAAAGTAGGTTGGGTTTAAGTTTATTGCCAGGATTAGACATGTCCACTTCGACTTTGAACGTCCTATTGGCAGGGTCTATCGACCGACCTAGTAGGGAAACCCTTCCCTTCCTCATCTCATCCAAGGCAGGAAAATCGATCTGGACATATTCCCCTTTTCGAACCTTGCCAAGCAATGATTCCGGGACATCGGCTGTCACTTTTACTCTGCTAGTGGTGATGATTTGGATGACAGGTGCCCCCGGAGCGGCAAGCTCACCCTTCTTTAGAAATATCATGTCAGCATAGCCCGAAATCGGAGCGTAGACATTGGCTTTAGTCAGCTGAAAGGTGATGCTTTCAAGTGATTTTTCTAGTCGTTCTTTATTGTTTTTGGCCTGTAAGAATTGTATCTCTGAACCAATTTCTTGATTCCACAGTCGCTCTTGCCTCTTGAAAACATCAGTTGCCAGCTCCAAGGACTTCTCAATCTCGATAATCTGATTCTTAACGGTTTGTACATCGATCGTGGCAATCAAACTTCCTGCCTGAACGTAGTCACCCTCATCCACAGTCATCGTCAGCAGACGACCACCGATCTCTGGTGAGGCAAATACTGCATCACTAGACTTCACGGAACCTTGGATATCAATGTACCTATTGAAATCGCTTGCTTCTACACTTGCTAGGGTGACAAGCTTTCTTGCCTTCGGGCCGGCGGGTTCGATTGAATCAATTTTTTCTTCAATCCTTTGTATTTTTCGATCTAGGTCAACCTTCTCTTTTTTAAGATTGCTTAGTTCTGTCCTCATCTGATCCACTGTTTTTTCGGTCTCCGGAGCAGTGCACGATGAAATTACAATGAGGCTTGTGATGATAATTGCTAGATATTTCTTCATAATTCTGTTGCTTGTGTTCTTTCTAGTTTCCTAATGCGAGGTCTAAGTCAGTTTTTGCTACTACCAAGTCATAAAGAGCGTTGGCGTAGTTAGCCTGAGCATTATATAAGTTTTGTTCTGCTTGCGTAAGTTCGATACTCGATCCCACACCTTCTCTGAATTTGATTTGCGATGTTTGGTAAATTTCATTTGCAAGATTTTCTGCCCTCTTATTAGAATTGACGCTATTCATAGCATTCTGATAGCCTAGTCTTGCATTGTACACTTCGAGACTAACCGCTTTTTTGAAATCTTCCTTCTGGACTTGGGCGATCTCCAAGTCGACCCTCGCCTGTTGAATCTTAGACTTTCTAGAGTAGCTATCCCAGATTGGGACTGCAAGCGAAAGACCGACTATTGTAGTAGGGAAAAATCCAGGTTCATCACCATCAAATAGGTTGTTTCTTTGGATGGCGGTTTGTGCATTGGCAAATCCAACAAGTGAAGGAAGGTAGCCCCTTCTTAGTGCTTCTATGTTTAGCTCATTGAGTTGTTCTCCTACTTGGATAACACCATATTCCGGTCGTTTTTCGATGTCTACATCAGAATCTAGATCGACGTCGCTGACAAAAACCTGGTCAGCTAGGTCATCTAAAGTCTCTGTGAGAACAATGGCCTTCTCAATGGGGTAGTTCATTTGAAATTTAAGAAGATTCTTAGATAGATCAATGAACCTATCAATTCTTTGTACCTCCGTATTTAGATTATCTAGTGACAACTGCAATCGGCTGACATCTAGTTTCTCGATGAAGCCATTTTCAAAAATAATGGTGGTTTCCTCAAGCGTTTTTTCTAGGTTCTCGATATTCTTCCCAAGGATTCGCTTATTTCTCTCAGCAATGACGACACCCAAGTAAGCCTTGGTGATACTCTTCTTAATTTCATACTCTGTCTGATCTGTTTGCTTGTAGATCAGGTCCTTATAGATTCGCTGAGCCTTAAGACCAGTAAAGAATGAGCCATCAAAGACTAGGGTGTTGAGCGTTGCTCCTGCAGTTAGGCTATTCTTAAGTCCGAATTGCACTTCAGCAAATGTACCAGCTGGTCCACCAAATATCTCTGCCGGAAGCAAGGAGGTGGGAAGATTGATGAAGTAGTTATAGTCTACAGTGGCATTCAGTTGTGGCAGACCCGTTGCTCGGAATTCCTTGATTCTTGCGTCCGCTTTTGTAAGTTCTAAGGCTTTCAACTTGCTTTGTGAACTATTTATAATACCGTACTTCACGGCCTCTTCAATAGTGAATTGTTCTTGCGCATGCCCGCTGAAGAAGGCAAGCAGCATAGTGGCAATAAGACTAATGCTAGATTGATTCCAAATCATAATTTTCAACAAGTTTTATCCCTTCTCGAGAAAGGACTCCATATAGGTGATATAATAAGTGTTCTTTTACAAGGGCGTCCAGCGTCAAATTGTCTTCCTTGAAATCCTTGTCATTGGAAATAAGTAAGCTTTTTGCGACGTAGAGTTTGGCAATGACGACTTCGTTTATTTTGCTTCTGAAATATCCTTCTGCCTTGCCCCTTTTTAAGTTTTTCGTAATAACATCTTGAATAAATTCATGGTGGTGCTCTTCTACCAACTTCCAATTGCTAGTATGATATTTCTTTAGATCAAATAACAAGGTGGGTCTAAATTTCTTGACCATTTTAATAATGTGCCTACCGATAGAAAGGATTTCATCAACCGCATTGGCACTTTTCTCATTGATCTCGTGAACTATGACTTTTTCTCGTTCCAGAAAATGAGTGAGGGTCATTCGAATCAACTTTTCTTTGGTATCGAAATGCTTGTAGATTGTTTTTTTAGACATGCCAAGATCTGTTGCAATGTCGTCCATGCTTACGCTCTTAAGACCGTAAGTCATGAATAGCTTCTCCGAAGTGGCAATGATCTGATTAAGTACCTTCATAATTTCACCGCAAAAATAAGAAAAGTTAAACCTTGGAAACTACAAATGGTTTAAAAGTTTCCAGTATTCCGATAAAAGTGCTTTGATTATCGATAAATAATGATTTTCTTTACCGACCTTAAATTAATACGGACTAATATGAAGATTAAGATATTTTTCGCGGCGGCGATTGTGGCACTTACCCTTGCTTGTGGAGGAAGTGGCGGAGGATCTAATGAATTAGGTGCAAGTGTGTTCAAAACTCATTGCCAGTTGTGCCACGGAGCGGATGGAAAACTAGGCCTTAATGGAGCTCTAGACCTAACTGCTTCAGCGCTATCTCTAGACGAAAGAATTACTGTAATTACTAAGGGAAGGAACACCATGCTGGCTTACGAGGCTACTCTTTCACCAGAGGAAATAAAGGCAGTGGCTAAATACACGATAGCGCTTAAGAAATAGAAAATGAATATACTTGGGTTAATGTCTGGCAGTTCACTCGACGGATTAGATATAGCCCTTTGCAGCTTTGAAGAAAGTGGCGGTAATATCACCTATAACTTACTAGATCAATGCGAGG